>NZ_CAJQZB010000037.1:0-65497 GCF_907164545.1 Paraburkholderia gardini
CCCCCTCTCCAAATTTTATCACCTTTATGCCGGGGGGGGGCGCGCGCCCCCCCCGCGCCACTTCCGGGCCAGCCCGCCCCCCCCCATTTGAGACCAGTCTGATTTATCCAAAGAACGCGCTTTCCTATAGTCGCCGGTCGACTTTTGAGAGCCTTTCGATGGAACTGACAGACTGGATCGTTATCCTCGCGGTCGCGTTGATGGCGATCGCATTTTTCTGCCTGCGCGCGCCCACCGCCTGGTCGCTCGAAAACCGCATGCGACGCCTCACTGGAACGCGTCTGCTCCTGCAGGCCGCCATCGCGCTGTGGTTAGCGCTGCTGCTCGTTCAGCGCGGCGTGTTTTCGTTCGACGACGTCGCCGGGCTGCGTCCCGCGCCGCACGTCGTCATCGCCTGTGCATTGATTCTGGCCGCCGCCGCATGTTACTGGTCCGTGCGCGGCACCCGTCTGCTGAAACCCCGCCAGCTCTTCGCAACACCCTGGCGTTAGACACTGAAAGCGCGCGGTACCTTCGCACGTCAGGTTTTCGCCTCGCTGACGATGCTTTCCGGCGCATCGCGCGTCACCTGCTCCGCCTCCGGCAACGACAGATAAAACGTCGTGCCGACGCCTTCCGCCGATTCCGCCCAGACGCGGCCGCCGTGCCGCTCCACCATCCGCCGTACAAGTGCGAGGCCGATTCCTTCGCCAGGCGCGACGTTGCCGTGCAGCCGCTGGAACGCGCCGAACAGTCGCGGCAGCGCGACTTCCGCGATGCCAAGCCCGTTGTCCTTCACGTAGAAAATCCGTAGCGAATGCACGCCCGGCGGCCCGGCAGTCGTGCCGATCTCGATGCGCCCTGCCCGCACCGGGTCCAGATAATTCACCGCGTTGCCGATCAGGTTGCCGAACACCTGTTCAAGCGCGGTCGCGTCGCCCCAGACCGTCGGCAGTTCGCGCACCACGATCTGCGCGCCGCGCGAGCGGATCGATACCTGCATCGCATCGATCACGCGCTGCACGATATCGCCGACGTCGACGTGCTGATGCCGGTACTCGACGCGCCCCACGCGCGAAAGCCGCAGCAGCGCGTCGATGATGTGCGACGCGCGCAGCACGGCCGTCTGCAGATAACGTAGCGCCTCGCTGATGTCCTGGTCGATGAGATGCCCGATGTGCGCGCGCTGCGCGTCGGTCAGCGACGACGCGCGCACCGCCGCGCGCAGGTCGTCGCACGCGTGGATCAGTTCCTTCGAAAACCCCTGCAGGTTGACGAGTGGCGAGCGCAGATCGTGCGACACGCTGTGAATGAACATCTCGTTTTCCTGCGTCTGCTGGCGCAGCGTTTCGTTGATGCGGGCAAGCTCGCCGGCGCGGCGCGCGAGATCCGACTGAAAGCGTGCCTGCATGCGGTCAGCGTCGAGAAGCCGCCGGCTGGTGTCGTGCAACGCGGCATCGAGCCGCGCGATCTCGTCGGTG
Source organism: Paraburkholderia gardini (assembly GCF_907164545.1). NCBI lineage: Bacteria > Pseudomonadati > Pseudomonadota > Betaproteobacteria > Burkholderiales > Burkholderiaceae > Paraburkholderia > Paraburkholderia gardini. The sequence continues at coordinate 1,461 of NZ_CAJQZB010000037.1, forward strand.
CCCGGGGTGAGCGGCGCGAGCGGCTGGTTTTGCGCAAGACGCCGCGCATTGCCGGTCAACGCGGCGAGCCGGCCGCGCAGGCCGCGCGCGAGCAGCACGAACGCGATCGCCACGAACAGGATCGAACCGGTCACCGCCGCGACAACCAGCATCTGCTGACGCCCGCGCGCGCGCGCCGCTGCTTCCGTGCGCGCGACGTCGAGCCGCCGCTCCTCCTGCTGGAACGCGGCCACCTGCGTGCGCACCTGATCGAGCACAGCTTCGGCGCCCGGATCGCGAAAACGTTCGAGCACGTCGGCGCGGCGCCCGGAGCGCAGCAGGTCCTGAATCCGGTCGGACCATTGCCGGTACGACTGGATCGCCTGACGGATCCGCACCGCGCGTTCCACCTGCGACGGGTTGTCGGCGACCAGTTCGACGAGCTGGTCGATCCGGCGGTCGATGTCCATCCACATCGCGATCGGCGTGGCCGCGCCGGCGTCACCGCCGACGGCCGAACCGCGCAGGCGCACCGATTCGAACTGCACGGGTTCGAGGATCGCGGTGGTCTGGCGCAGCACGACCTGACTGTGCAGCGCCCAGCGTTCGGCATCGGTCGCATCGGCCTGCGCCTCGACGACGCCCGCCAGCAGCGCGAGTTCGAACAGCGCGGGAATCGCGATCAGCAACAGGCCTTTGGTAGTCAGTCTCATGCGCGCGAAAGGAAAAACTGTACGTAGCGGACGCTGCGTTGCGACGGCCATTATGTCGGCGTTTGCACGGGATGACAAAGGCACGACATGCGCGTCGCGAGGCACCGGGTTTCAGATGTCCCTTCCCACAACCGGGCATCGTCACTCACAGCCGTTACCAAACCGAATAAATGCGTAAACAAAATCGAAAATATCGCCCCGATATGGGACGTTCAGCGCCCGGTTTCGAGAATCAAGCACATAAATGGTGCGTACACGCCACCACTCGAACCAGCGAGAAGATCATCCGTGAAACCGGGAAAACCATGCTGGTGCCCGCATGCACCGAGATCGTCAATGTCAGGCCCTTCTTTGGCCCATTTCTTGCGTTCCGTGCCCGTTTTTTGCGCAAATCGGGACTTACGGATGGAAAGCTTGAAAACCGGCACCGACACGCTGTTCCTGCTGATCGGCGCCGCCATGGTGCTCGCGATGCACGCGGGCTTCGCGTTTCTCGAACTTGGCACGGTACGAAAAAAGAATCAGGTCAACGCGCTCGTGAAGATCCTCGTCGACTTTTCGGTATCGACGATCGCCTATTTCTTCATCGGCTACACGATTGCGTACGGGGTGCAGTTCTTCGAACCGGCCGATCTTCTCGCGGCCCACAACGGCTATGCGCTCGTGCGCTTCTTCTTTCTGCTGACTTTCGCGGCCGCCATTCCGGCGATCGTCTCGGGCGGTATCGCCGAGCGCTCGAAATTCAACCCGCAACTCTTCGCGACGTTCGTGCTGGTCGGTTTCATCTACCCGTTTTTCGAGGGCATCGTGTGGAACGGGCGGTTCGGGATCCAGAGCTGGATCGCCGCGACGTTCGGCGCGCCGTTCCACGATTTCGCGGGCTCGGTGGTGGTGCATGCGTTCGGCGGCTGGGTCGCCCTGCCCGCGGTGCTGCTGCTCGGCGCGCGCCACGGACGCTATCACCGCGACGGCCGTATCGCCGCGCATCCGCCGTCGAATATTCCATTCCTCGCGCTCGGCGCGTGGGTGCTGACGGTCGGCTGGTTTGGCTTTAACGTGATGAGCGCACAGACCGTCGACAAGATCAGCGGCCTGGTCGCTGTCAATTCGCTGATGGCGATGGCCGGCGGCACGCTGACGGCCTGGCTTGCCGGCCGCAACGATCCGGGCTTCACGTATAACGGTCCGCTCGCCGGGCTCGTCGCGGTGTGCGCCGGGTCCGACGTCATGCACCCGCTCGGTGCGCTGGTGACGGGCGGCATCGCGGGCGCGCTCTTCGTCTATATGTTCACGTGCGTGCAGAACCGCTGGAAGATCGACGACGTGCTCGGCGTGTGGCCGCTGCACGGCCTGTGCGGTGCATGGGGCGGCATCGCCGCGGGCATTTTCGGGCTGCACGCGCTCGGCGGACTCGGCGGCGTGTCGTTCGGCGCGCAGATTGTCGGCACGCTGGGCGGCATCGTGGTGGCTTCGCTTGGCGGCACGCTCGTCTACGGTGCGATTCGCATGACCGTCGGGCTGCGCCTCGATCAGGAAGACGAGTTCAACGGCGCCGACCTGTCCATTCACCGGATCACGTCGACGCCAGAACGCGAGACCGCCGGCTGAACGCGGCCCGGCTGCCGGATCGAGCGCATCGGGCGCCCGTTCAATGCGCCGGGCGGTGCACGCGATGAAACAGCGAAGACAGTTTCGTCCGGCGCGGCGCCGGCAGGTCTCCTCCCAGCACGCCGAAGTCGATCGGGCAGCGCGTGTAGAACACGTGGAGGTTTTCGCGGCGGATTGCGTCGAGCATGAGTTCCGACTCGATTTCCGTGACCGCGAAAATGACCTGCATCGGCTGGTCGGTCAGTTCGAAAAAGCGCGCGGCATGGTGCACGCCCGCGTGGCTGACGCCCTCGGCCGCCGCGATGACGGTCGCGCCCTGAATGCCGGCGTGCTTCGCCTTCGCAAGCAGCCAGTCGATCACCGGTTGCCGGCCGTGCCGGTGGTTCTGCTCGGTGTAGAAAGTGAGTTGGTAGCCCTTCATGAACGGTCTCCGGCAAGGAGCGATGTTCCGGCGGTGGGCCCGTCGGCGAGGCGAAAATCGCATCGGCGGCGGCCGTCGTTTCATTCTAGTTTACGCCTTCCGTGTTGCTGTGCCGATCCGCACGAAGGCCGCCGCGACCCGCTGACGCGGCGCCCCGGTGATAGACTGCGGGCCGGAGATGGCATTCTCCGTTGTCCCTAAACCGCCCTTGTGGCTGATGATGCCTGCCCTCGTCCGGGAAACCGGCGGGCAGTGCCATGTCTGCCCGCATACGCCCCGGTTTACCGACCTGCCTGGATCTCTAACAACAATGTATCTGTCCATTCTTGCTGTCGGCATCGGCGGCGCACTCGGTTCACTGCTTCGCTGGGTTCTCGGTCTGCGGCTCAATGCCGTGCTGCCTGCGCTGCCGCTCGGCACGCTCGCGGCGAACATCCTCGCTGGATATGTGATTGGCCTCGCCATCGCGGTATTTGCGCGATATCCGGGCATCGCGCCCGAATGGCGGCTCTTCGTGATCACCGGCTTGATGGGCGGACTATCGACGTTCTCGACGTTTTCCGCCGAAGTCGTCGGCCATCTGCAGCAGGGCCGGCCCGGCTGGGCCGCCGCCGAGATAGCCATTCACGTCGGCAGTTCGCTCGCCATGACGCTGCTCGGCCTCGGCACCGTCGCGCTCGTCACGCGGTAAGTCCGGGCATCGCCTTCGCCCGGGTGTGTGCGTGTCCGGAACGCGCTGCCCGCCGGTACGCTGGTTCGTGTTCGTGTTCGTGTTCGTGTTCGCGCTAGAACGGTCCGCGGCTTTTCAGCTGTTCGTACTCGCGTTTCAGCACGTCGATGCGCTTCGTGTACGAGGCCCGCAGACAGCGCCGGTCACCACGGCAAGCCGCGCGCTCGTGCAGCCAGGCGCGCTGCTCGTCCTGCATGTCGCCGCGTGCGCCCATGGCGACGAGACCCGTCAGCGTGCCATAACGCACCGCCATTTCCACATCCATCTCGCTCAACTGCCGCGACCGGCAGATCGCGCGCTCGTCGGGCTGTTTCGCCTGCCCGCAGTCGAAACTCGCCGCATGCGCAGCCGGCATCGGCAACGTGACGAAAAACGTCGCGAACAGATAACGGAACAGGTGGCGATTCAGCGTTAATGAGCGATCAGACATTGAACGACCATCCGGACCGGAAGCGAGGAACATGTAGTGTAAAGCCTCTTTCCCCGCCCTTTGCGACGCGGCATGGGCATGTCATTGTTCGCTTTTCCCAACCAGTGTTTTCGACCGGACGGCCTGTATCCCCGCCGCGATGCACTGTAACCTTCGATGCACTGGTTATCGAACGGCTGACCTCCCGGGTCGGCCATTTTTGCGAACGAAGGACAACGCCTCCATACCCTGTCTGTCCTTTTCCTGTCGCGGGCACGGCTTGATGCCGTGCCTTCTTTTTTTCACAGATGCGTTCGCATTGTTCCGGCGTCGACGGTTTCACCTGCACGTATGCGACAACGACCCGGCACCGGCTGCAAAGACCGCCGTCTCAGAACCGCCCGCGACGGCGCAACGATGCAAGATCGTCACCGAGAGGCACCCCGGCGAACGTCAGGAGCACGGCGGCCAGCGGCACTGTCGCGACGAAGCCGAACTGCTTGAACCCGAATGCGCCTGTAATGCCTCCGGCCAGAAACATGCCGAGCAGGGAAGCAAACAGCGTGAGCTTGCGGCGATCGGCGCGGACATAGTGCGGAGCGGTCAGCGGTGTGCCGCGATTCCAGTAGAGGCCCTTGCCCAGCTCGATTCCGATATCGGTCACCAGACCCGTCATGTGCGTGGTCCGGATTTCAGCCTTCGAGATCTTCGTGATCATCGCGTTCTGAAGGCCCATCACAAAACACAGCAGCGCAACCGTCGTCGGTATGTAAAAGACACGGTGTGCTTCGAGGTTTGCACCCAGCAACCCGAAACAGAGCAACAGGATCGCCTCTAGCAGCAGCGGCGTCGCGTAGATGCTCCTGGCGCGATGCAGGCGTCCCCAGTTGATCAGCACGGCGGAGGTCGCGGCACCGGCCAGAAAAGAGGCCACGGATCCCGCCGCGGAAACGACGAATGCCACCTGCCCGAGAATCAGGTTGTCCGCGAGCGAAGAGACGATCCCCGACATATGAGACGTGTATTGACCGACGGCCAGAAAGCCGCCGGCATTCGCGGCACCGGCGACGAACGCGAGCGCGCATCCCAGCCGCCGGTTTGAGCTGTCCGTGCGGGCGGGCGAGGTGAACGCCCGGAGATAGTTGATCGGCATGATGGTGATCCGTTCCCGAAACAATGTCCGCGCGGAGCCCACACTGCCGGCGCGGCGGCTGAATTGCCTGCCAGTCTACCAGTCGCCTGCGCCTCGCCCCCGCCAGGACAGCGACGGACCGGGGCGAAATATCAGAAATGGGCGAACCGAACCTTGTGCGAATCTGGTTTTACCAGCGCAGGCCAAAAAAAAGGCGTCACGTAACCGTGACGCCTTGAAAAGTTCTAGCCATTCCGAGGGCCGTGCTAGAACCTGAGAGACGGGATCCGAAATTCGAACGCTCCCATCAGGCTCTGCCTAAACCCTTAAGCTCCAGCCTGAACCCGCACCCGGTGCCGTTCAGCCACGCGACGAAAAGATTCGAAACAAAGATGAGTAGATCGTCTTTCGAAATGAAATTCCATTTTTTATGTTTATGCTGACCAAGTCAAGCAAAAAGTATCCCACGTCTGCGTGCCCACACCGAGCCTTCCGATACAATGAATCATCATAAGAAACCGCTGAATACTCCACTTGAAAAGGTTTGCAGGGATTTTGTGTTATCCGTACGCCCGGTCGATTAAAGCAATTAAATTGAAATACAGTTCCATAAAAACGACATGAACAAGCGACAAACGTCTATCGGCAACGCCGATCCCCTTCAGGAAAAAGAAGGTTCCGGCGACGAAGTGACAGCACTGGCACGCGGTCTGACGGTCCTCCGGCGGATCGCCGCCGCCGATGCGCCGCTCAGCAACCGCGAGCTCACCGAACTCACCGGCATTCCGAAGCCGACCGTCTCGCGCATCACCGCCACGCTCGTCGGCGCGGGCTACCTGTTCCGCCTGCCGGACAGCGAGCGCTTCGTGCTGACCTCCTCGGTGCTCGAACTGAGCAACGGTTTTCTGCGTAATTTCGATATCCGCGCCCGCTCACGTCCCTTCCTGATCGAGCTGGCCGAACGGACCGCTCTTTCGGTGCATCTCGCCGTGCGCGACCGGCTCGACATGGTCGTGATCGACGCGATCCGGCCACGCTCGGCGGTGCTCGTATCGCGTCTCGAGGTGGGTTCGCGGATGGACATGTGCCGCACGGCCGTCGGCCGGGCGTATCTGGCGGCGCTCAGCGAACCGGAACGCGAAAGACTGCTCGTCGGCGTGCAGGCCGCGACCGGCGATGACTGGGGCCATCTGGGCAACCGGCTGCATACCGCGTTGCGGGAAACCGCCTTCCGCGGCTACGCGATCGCCGTGGGCGAATGGCACGAAGGGCTGAACGCGATCGCGGCCGGCTTCGTCGGGCCCTCGGGCGAGCGCTACGCAGTCAATTGCGGGGGTTCCGCGCACCAGTGCCCACGCGAATGGCTGATGGAGCGCGCGGCACCCGCCCTTCTCGAATGCATCGAGAAAATCGTCCACGAAGTGGGAGGCACGCCCGGCCGCCGGCTCGACAACTGAGCACCCCGTCACACGTCGAACCCAGGGCGCGGACCCAACGCTCCGGCCTTGCACTTCTCTAACCAGGGTAATCAAACGAAAAATACGTCGCTGGACTGTAACAAGGGGCGGGACGTAGCATCATGCTTTCGGCCGCGACGGCACGCGCCGCCGCCCGACCTGGCCCGGCCATCGCGAACGCGTCGCGCGCTACCCGGCGTTGCATTTTCATGGTCGCCGAACATTACACGTGTAACCTCTTTTCCGCGCGCCTCGCGTAGCATCGCGCAGGCACAGACATCAACGTATCAGCCGGGGCGTACGAGCCGGCACAGCACGTGCCCGGCACCGCACGCGGAATGCCTGCCGGCAGCCTGTTACCGATGATGTCGTGCATGCGCCGGGTAACGCGCCGCGCGCCAATCCATATTTCCGATTCCACGCCAGCCACCTGACCGAACCGATGGACGAACAACAAAAGCATCCGGAAACGCCACGCCCTCATGACTCCGCTCAACGACCGGCCGGTGCCGCTGGCACACCCGGCGGTCCGGGCGGATCCGGCAACGGCACGCCGCCCACGCCGAAGCGGCACCGCGGCCGCGTGATCGCCGCGATCGCCGCGATCGTCGCGGTCGTGGTGATCGCGGGCATCGTACTGGTGCGCTGGCATCCGTGGGGCAGCGCGAGCGGCGCCACGGCCGCCGGCGCCAGTGGTGCCGGTGGCGCGAGCGGCGCACGTGCTGGTCGCGGCGGTCGCGGCGGCAATGCCGCCAATGTGCCGCAGCCGGTACACGTCGCCACGGCGACGCAGGGCGAAATGCCCGTGGTGCTCACCGCGCTCGGCACGGTCACGCCGCTTGCGAACGTCACGGTTCGTACCCAGCTGAGCGGCATCCTGCAGACCGTCGCGTTCCGGGAAGGCCAGATGGTTAAAAAGGGCGACGTGCTCGCGCAGATCGATCCGCGTCCCTACCAGATCTCGCTTGAGAACGCCGAGGGCACGCTCGCGAAAGACCAGGCGCTGCTGCAGACCGCCCGCCTCGATCTGAAGCGCTACCAGACGCTGCTCTCGCAGGATTCGATCGCGAGGCAGCAGGTGGACACGCAGGCGTCGCTCGTCAAACAGTACGAAGGCACGGTCAAATCGGACCAGGCGAACATCGATACCTTCAAGCTCGATCTCGTCTATGCGCGCATCACGGCGCCGGTCTCGGGCCGGGTGGGCCTGCGCCAGGTCGATCCGGGCAACTACGTGACTCCGGGCGATACGAACGGCATCGTCGTCATTACGCAGCTTCAACCGATCAGCATTCTGTTCACGACGTCCGAAGACAATCTGCCGGCCATCACGAAGCAGATGCGCACGGGCACGAAGATGTCGGTCACGGCCTATGACCGCAGCAATACGACGTCGCTCGAAGCGGGCTACCTCGAAACCGTTGACAACCAGATCGACACCACCACCGGCACGGTCAAGCTGCGCGCGATGTTCCAGAACCCGAACAACCTGCTGTTCCCGAACCAGTTCGTCAATACGCGCCTGCTCGTCAACGCCATCAAGGATGCCGTCATCGTGCCGACGTCGGCGGTACTCAACGGTTCGATGGGACAATTCGTGTATGTGGTCAAGCCGGACAACACGGTCACCGTGCGGCAGGTAAAGGTCGGGCCGGTGGACGGAGAGCGCACCAGCATCCAGTCCGGCCTGCAGGTCGGCGAGCGCGTCGTGATCGACGGTTCTGACCGCCTGCGTGAAGGCGCGAAAATCACAATTCCGGCTGCTTCGGGCGCGGCCGGTGCGTCGGCTGCGTCGGGTACGGCCCACGCATCGGGTGCTGCCGCTGCATCGGGCGCGCGCCGTCACAAGCACGCGTCACAGGCGTCGGCGGAATAAGGCACGGCTGATACCGAATGAATCCATCCCGCGCTTTTATCCTGCGCCCGGTCGGCACCGCCCTGCTGATGGCGGCGATCATGCTGGTCGGGCTCGTCGCGCTGCGCTTCCTGCCGCTGTCGGCGCTGCCGGAAGTCGACTACCCGACGATCCAGGTGCAAACCTTCTACCCGGGCGCTAGCCCGGACGTGATGACGTCGTCGGTCACCGCGCCGCTCGAACGGCAGTTCGGGCAGATGCCGTCGTTGAACCAGATGTCGTCGCAAAGCTCGGCCGGCTCGTCGATCATCACGCTGCAGTTCAGCCTCGACCTGCCGCTCGACATCGCCGAGCAGGAAGTCCAGGCCGCGATCAACGCGGCGGGCAACCTGCTGCCGTCCGACCTGCCCGCGCCGCCGATCTACGCGAAGGTGAATCCGGCCGACGCGCCGATCATCACGCTCGCGATCACGTCGAAGACGCTGCCATTGACACAGGTCCAGGATCTGGCCGACACGCGTCTCGCGCAGAAAATCTCGCAGGTGGCGGGCGTGGGTCTCGTGAGCCTCTCGGGCGGCCAGCGGCCGGCGGTGCGGATTCAGGCGAACCCGCGTGCGCTCGCGTCGTACGGCCTGAATCTGGACGACCTGCGCACCACGATTTCGAACCTGAACGTGAACACGCCGAAGGGCAATTTCGATGGCCCGACGCGCGCGTACACGATCAACGCCAACGACCAGTTAACTGACGCCGACGCGTACAAGAGCGCGGTCGTCGCGTACAAGAACGGCCGTCCGGTCATGCTGACGGATGTCGCGACCATCGTGCAGGGCGCGGAGAACACGAAACTCGGCGCGTGGGTCGACAACACGCCGGCGATCATCCTGAACGTGCAGCGCCAGCCGGGTGCGAACGTGATCCAGGTGGTCGACAACATCAAGAAGCTGCTGCCGCAGTTGCAGCAGTCGCTGCCCGCGGCGCTCGACGTCGAGGTCGTCACCGACCGCACCACCACGATCCGCGCGTCCGTGCGCGACGTGGAGTTCGAGCTGCTGATGTCGGTCGTGCTGGTCGTGCTCGTGATGTACCTGTTCCTCGCGAACATCTACGCGACGATCATTCCGAGCCTGTCGGTGCCGCTTTCGCTGATCGGCACGCTCGCCGTGATGTACCTGTGCGGCTTCTCGCTCGACAACCTCTCGCTGATGGCGCTCACCATCGCGACCGGCTTCGTCGTGGACGACGCGATCGTGATGATCGAAAATATCGCACGTTACGTGGAAGAAGGCGATCCACCGCTCGAAGCGGCGCTAAAGGGCTCGAAGCAGATCGGCTTCACGATCATCTCGCTGACGGTTTCGCTGATCGCGGTGCTGATTCCGCTGCTCTTCATGGGCGACGTGGTCGGGCGCCTGTTCCATGAGTTCGCGATCACGCTGGCGGTGACGATCGTGATTTCAGCGGTGGTGTCGCTCACGCTCGTGCCGATGATGTGCGCGAAGCTGCTGCGTCACACGCCGCCCAAGGAGAGCCATCGCTTCGAGGCGAAGGCGCACCGGTTCATCGATTACGTGATCGGCCGTTACGCGGTCGCGCTCACATGGGTGCTGGATCGCCAGCGCTCCACGCTCTTCGTCGCCCTGCTCACGCTCGTCTTCACCGCGCTGCTCTACGTGGTGATTCCGAAGGGCTTCTTCCCGGTGCAGGACACGGGGGTGATCCAGGCGATCACGCAGGCGCCGCAGTCGGTGTCGTATCAGTCGATGGCCGAGCGCCAGCAGGAACTCGCTACCCAGATCCTGAAAAATCCGGATGTGGCAAGCCTCACGTCGTTCATCGGGGTGGACGGCAGCAACATCACGCTCAACAGCGGCCGGATGCTGATCAACCTGAAGCCGCGCGACGACCGCAGCAACACCGCGAGCCAGGTGATCCGCCAGTTGCAGCAGGACGTCGCGCATATTCCGGGCGCGTCGCTCTACATGCAGCCGGTGCAGGATCTGACCATCGATTCGACCGTGAGCCCGACGCAATACCAGTTCCTGCTGACCGATCCGAATATCACCGAGTTCGCGACGTGGGTGCCGAAGCTTATCGACCGGCTCAAGCAGTCGCCCGAACTCGCGGACGTCGCCACCGACCTGCAGGAAAACGGACAGTCGGTGTACGTCGAAATCGATCGCGCGACGGCCGCGCGTTACGGCATCACGCCGGCCACGGTCGACAACGCGCTTTACGACGCGTTCGGCCAGCGCATCATCTCGACGATCTTCACGCAGTCGAACCAGTACCGCGTGATTCTCGAAGCGCAGCCGACGATGCAGCATTACATCGATTCGCTCAATTCGATCTATCTGCCCTCTTCCACCTCGACGGGCGGCCAGGTGCCGCTCAATTCGATCGCAAGCTTCCACGAGCGACCCGCGCCGCTCCTCGTCACGCATCTGGGCCAGTTCCCCGCTACTACCGTGTCGTTCAACCTCGCGCCCGGCGCATCGCTTGGCGCGGCGGTGAAGGCGATCGATCAGGCGGAAAAAGAGATCGCCCTGCCCGCTTCGTTCCAGACGCGTTTCCAGGGCGCGGCGCTCGCGTTCCAGGCGTCGCTGTCGAACGAACTGTTCCTGATACTCGCCGCGATCGTGACGATGTATATCGTGCTCGGCGTACTGTACGAGAGCTTCATCCACCCGATCACGATTCTCTCGACGCTGCCGTCGGCCGGTCTCGGCGCATTGCTCGCGCTCCTCATCACCGGTCACGATCTGGACATCATCGGCATCATCGGCATCGTGCTGCTGATCGGCATCGTGAAGAAGAACGCGATCATGATGATCGACTTCGCGCTCGAAGCCGAACGCGAACAGGGCAAATCGCCGCGCGAGGCGATCTATCAGGCGTGTCTGCTGCGTTTCCGCCCGATCCTGATGACGACGCTGGCCGCCCTCCTCGGCGCGCTGCCGCTGATGCTAGGAACCGGCGCCGGTTCCGAGCTGCGCCGTCCGCTCGGTATCGCGATCGCGGGCGGTCTGATCGTGAGCCAGCTGCTCACGCTCTTCACGACGCCGGTCATCTATCTCGGCTTCGATTCGCTCGCGCGGCGCGTGCGCACGCGCTTTCACCGTGACGATGCGCCGAACGACGCGCCGCCGGCCACCGATGCGGGGAACTGAGCGATGAACCTGTCGCGTCCGTTCATTTCCCGGCCCGTCGCGACGACGCTGCTCGCGATCGGGATCGCGCTCGCCGGCAGCTTCGCGTTCGTGAAGCTGCCGGTCGCGCCGCTGCCGCAGGTCGATTTCCCGACGATCTCGGTGCAGGCGAGCCTGCCGGGTGCCAGCCCGGAAACCGTCGCGACGAGCGTCGCGAGTCCGCTGGAGCGGCATCTCGGCTCGATCGCGGACGTCTCCGAAATGACCTCGACGAGTTCGGTCGGTTCCGCGCGCATCGTCCTGCAGTTCGGTTTGAACCGCGACATCGACGGCGCCGCGCGCGACGTGCAGGCCGCCATCAACGCGGCGCGCGCCGACCTGCCCGCGAGCCTGCGCAGCAACCCGACGTATCACAAGGTCAACCCGGCCGACGCGCCGATCCTCATCCTCGCGCTTACGTCGAATACGCTGCCGGCGGGCCAGCTCTACGATTCGGCGGCGACTGTCCTGCAGCAGTCGCTGTCGCAGGTCGACGGCGTGGGCGAAGTCGACGTGAGCGGCTCGACCAATCCGGCGGTGCGCGTCGAGCTCGAACCGCAGATGCTGTTCCACTACGGCATCGGGCTCGAGGACGTGCGCGCGGCGCTCGCCGCCGCGAACGCGAACAGCCCGAAGGGCTCGATCGAGTTCGGCCCGAACCACGTGCAGCTGTACACCAACGATCAGGCAACCAAAGCCGCGCAGTACAAGGATCTGGTGATCGCCTACCGCAACGGCGCGGCGGTGCATCTGTCCGACGTCGCCGAAGTCGTCGATTCGGTCGAGGACCTGCGCAATCTCGGTCTCATCAACGGCCGGCGCGCGGTGCTCGTGATCCTGTACCGCCAACCCGGCGCGAACATCATCGAGACGATCGATCGCGTGAAGGCGATGCTGCCGCAACTGAAAGCATCGCTGCCCGCCGACGTCGACGTGATCCCGACCTCCGACCGTTCGACCACGATCCGCATGTCGCTGAGGGACACCGAGCGCACGCTGATCATCGCGGTCGCGCTCGTCGTGATGGTCGTGTTCCTGTTCCTGCGCAACTGGCGCGCGACGCTGATTCCGAGCGTCGCGGTGCCGATCTCGATCATCGGCACGTTCGCCGCGATGTACCTGCTCGGCTTTTCGATCGACAACCTCTCGCTGATGGCGTTGACGATCGCGACGGGCTTCGTGGTCGACGATGCGATCGTCGTGCTGGAGAACATTTCGCGGCACATCGAAAGCGGCATGCCGCGCATGAAGGCCGCGCTTCTCGGCGCGCGCGAGGTCGGCTTCACGGTGATGTCGATCAGCATCTCGCTCGTCGCGGTGTTCCTGCCGATCCTGCTGATGGGCGGCATCGTCGGGCGTCTGTTCCGCGAATTCGCGATTACGCTTTCGCTCGCGATCGGCGTGTCGCTGATCGTCTCGCTGACGCTCACGCCGATGATGTGTTCGCGCCTGCTCGAGGAGCATCACGAGAAAAAGGAAGAAGGCCGCTTCGGGCGCTGGCTCGAACGGGGCTTCACGGCGATGCACCGCGGCTACGAGCGCACGCTCGGCTGGGCGCTGCTACATCCGCGCCTGATCGCGACGATCCTGATCGCGACGATCGGCCTGAACGTGTGGCTCTATATCATCATCCCGAAGGGCTTTTTCCCGCAGCAGGACACCGGGCGGCTGGTTGGCGGTATTCAGGCCGACCAGAGCACGTCGTTCCAGGCGATGAAGGTCAAGTTTTCGCAGATGATGGCGATCGTGCAGAAGAATCCGGCGGTCGACAGCGTGGTCGGGTTCACGGGCGGGCGGCAGACCAATTCGGGTTTCATGTTCGTCACGCTCAAGCCGAAGAGCGAGCGCGGTCTTTCCGCCGACCAGGTCATCCAGCAGATGCGCGGGCCGCTCAGCAGCGTCGCGGGCGCGCGCACGTTCCTGCAGGCGGTGCAGGACATCCGCGTGGGCGGCCGGCAGTCGAACGCGCAGTACCAGTTCACGCTGCTGTCCGATTCGACCGCCGATCTCTACAAGTGGGTGCCGAAGCTGACTGAAGCACTCCAGCGTCTCCCGGAACTCGCCGACGTCAACTCCGACCAGCAGCAAGGCGGCCTCGAAGCGATGATCACGATCGACCGGGCCACCGCTGCCCGGCTGAACATCAAGCCGGCGCAGATCGACAACACGCTTTACGACGCGTTCGGCCAGCGCCAGGTGTCGACGATCTACAACCCGCTGAACCAGTATCACGTGGTGATGGAAGTCGCGCCGAAATACTGGCAAAGCCCCGACATGCTGAACCAGATCTGGGTCAGCACGTCAGGCGGCAGCGCAAGCGGCGCGCAGACCACCAACGCGACCGCCGGCACCGTCACGTCGGCGGCAACCAGTACGAGCGCGAAAACCGGTGGAACGGCCGGCACGACCGCTTCGAGCGCGGCCTCGATCGCCGCCGATTCCGCGCGCAACCAGGCGACCAACTCGATCGCCGCGAGCGGCAAGTCGAGCGCATCGTCGGGCGCGGCGGTGTCGACCTCGAAGGAAACGATGATCCCGCTGTCGGCGATCGCGAGCTTCGGGCCGGGCAACACGGCGCTCTCGGTGAATCACCAGAGCCAGTTCGTCGCGTCGACGATCTCGTTCAATCTGCCGCCGGGCAAGTCGCTCTCGGACGCCACCGACGCCATCTACCGGACGATGGCGGAGATCGGCGTGCCGGGCACGGTACGCGGCAGCTTCCAGGGCACCGCGCAGGCGTTCCAGCAGTCGATGTCGGACCAGCCGATCCTGATTCTGGCCGCGCTGGCCGCCGTCTATATCGTGCTTGGGATACTTTACGAGAGCTACATCCATCCGCTGACGATTCTCTCCACGCTGCCTTCGGCGGGCGTCGGCGCACTGCTCGCGCTGCTGCTCTTCAAAACGGAGTTCAGCATCATCGCGCTGATCGGCGTGATTCTGCTGATCGGCATCGTGAAAAAGAACGCGATCATGATGGTGGACTTCGCAATCGAAGCGTCGCGGCAAGGGCTTTCTTCGCGCGACGCGATCTTCCAGGCGTGCCTGCTTCGTTTCCGCCCGATCATGATGACGACCTGCGCGGCGCTGCTCGGCGCGCTGCCGCTCGCCTTCGGCCGCGGCGAAGGCGCAGAGTTGCGCGCGCCGCTCGGCATCTCGATTGTGGGCGGATTGATCGTGAGCCAGATGCTCACGCTCTATACGACGCCGGTCGTCTATCTGTATATGGACCGGCTGCGCGTGCGCTGGGAAGCGCGGCGTGAACGACGTCGCGGCCGCTCGACGCCTGCCGTGGAGTAAATGACGGAACGCGACGCCTTTTCAGGGCGTCGCGCGACTGCTCACCCCTTGAGTTTTTGCGCCGCCGCCAGCACAAGAATTCTCGCCCATTGTCTTGCCTGCCGTTCGCTTGCCATCGGCAGATGCCAGACGGGCTGCCTGGTGTTCCGGACCGTCAGCGCGACCTGCCAGCCGCCTGCTGCGCGCGCGGCCTCGGCCTGAACGAGATCCGCGAAAATAAACTCGCCGACGGCGTCGCCCGTGCGCACCGTCATGAAGCGCTTCGCGGCGGCCAGTTTCAGCTCGCCCCACTCGCCTTTCAGCTCGTGCGTCCAGTCGCCGTCGCGCACGTTGGCGGATACCTCGCGACGGCGTCGCCACCACCACGCGATCGCCAGCAGCAACGCAACGATGACCGTCACGGCCACACCGGTCGCCACGGCGAGACCAAATTGCCGCGACAGAAAATAGAACGCCTGCACCGCGCCGTACACCAGCGCGATCAACGCAAAGAGGACTACCAGAACCGGCATTCGACATCACCTCGATACAAATTCACGCGGCCCGCGGGTGTGAGCGCGCCGGGCCACGAACGCGCGCGGCGTGTACAAAAGGAAAGCGGCGGAATAACCCGCCGCGCGCGATCTGAGCACTACGCTCAGGGCTGCCTGTGCGTGGCGGCCCAGTCCTTCACCGCCTTCAGCGTGTTCGCGACATGCTGGTCCGGCGAAAGGCTCGTGTACTCGTAGATCACCTTGCCGTCGGGCGCGATCACGTACGACACGCGGTTCGCCATCGAGGCATGCATCGGCAACCCGGCATCGTACGCATCGATGATCTTGCTGTTCTCGTCGGCGGCCACGGGGAATTTGCTGCGGCATTCGCTAACCGAGAATTTCGTCAGCGTTTCGATGTTGTCGTGCGAGACGCCGATCACGGTCGCGCCGTATTTCTTGTACTGGTCGACTGCGTCCGCGAATTCATGCGCTTCGATCGTGCAGCCCTTCGTGAACGCCGCCGGGTAGAAGTACAGCACGACGGGGCCCTTCTTCAACGCGTCGGCGAGTGCGTAGGTGTACGTCTTGCCGCCGAGCGATGCCTGCGTCGTGAAGTCAGGCGCGGCGTCGCCCGGCTTCAGCGTCGCGCTGGCGGTGAGCGCATGCAGCGACAGCGCCGCGGACACACAGGCGGCCGCGATCCACGGCCATGTATTTCGTTTCATCACGGGTTTCCTTTCTGGCGACTGACGGACAGCCTGCGGGCACGAATCGAGCCCGATCGCGCATACCGGCGAAGCTGCACTAGTCGTCAGTATGCCCGCCTGTCCACGATGCTGCAGAAAGACTCAATTCAGCCAGCACCTCCGGCGTGAGCCCGGCGAATTCCTGCAGCGGCGTTTCACGTGCGATCGCATCGATGTCCTGGCCCTGCTCGACCGCCTCGGTGATGCGCAGCAGCGTACCGAGCGGCCCCCCGTAATTGACGATAGCGTCGCGAATCTGCGGCGCGAGACCCAGCCGGTCGAGCGTGCTCTCCGGCGTCGAACCGACCACCACGTGCACGAGCGAAAAAATGCCGGTCATGAACGCGGCATCGGCGAACCGGTCATCGGAAGGATGCAGCCAGTTACCCATCAGTTCCATGAAGCGCGAGCGCGTACCCGCGAGCTGCACGAGCGGATCGGAGCGCCACGGCAGCGCGCGGCCGTCGGCGTACAGCAGCAGCTGGGTCCAGCGCGCGATCTGCCGCGTGCCGGTTGCGGTGATCGCCTGGCGCAACGACGAGATTTCGCGGCCGAGCGCGAACGCGCTCGAATTCGCGAGCCGCAGCAGTTGCACGACGACGCCCGGATTGCGCTTCAGTTCGTCTTCGATTTCATTGATGTCGGGCTCGCGGGACAGCAGCGCGAGAAGCCGCAGCAGCGCTTCGCGCGACGAACGCGGACGCGGTGCGGCCAGCACCTGGGGCCGCGCGAAGAAGTAACCCTGGAAGAGATCGAAACCCAGCTCGCTGGCAAGCGCGAAGTCTTCGCGTGTCTCGACTTTTTCCGCGACCAGCGTCTTGCCGAACCTCCGGATCGCCGACACGAGTTCGGGCAGCTTCGCGCGGTCGGTCAGCAGGAAGTCGATCTTGACGATGTCCGCATGCGGCAAAATCGTGATCAGACCATCGGAGAGTTCGACCACGTCGTCCAGCGCGATCTGGAAACCGGCGCGACGCAACTGCGTGAGACGCTTCACCACCTGGGCGTCGAACGTGACGGTCTCGAGGATTTCGAGCACGAAGCGCTCGGGGGACATCACGTGAACAATGTCGTCGAAAAGCATGTCGCGGCCGATGTTCACATAACCGCGATGCTCGCCCAGCACGGCCGGCACGCCGAGCCCGCCAATCGTGCGGGCGACCACGTGAGCGGTGGCTTCGTCGTCGTTGCTGACCTGCGCGAAGTTCTGCTCGCCGGAGCGGAACAGCAGCTCATACGCGGAAAGCGCACCCGAGCGGTCAAGGATCGGCTGACGGCCGAGGAACGCGAACTGGCACGCCGCGACGGTGCCGTCCGGCGCCGGCAAGGCCGCGTCGGTATCGGCACGTGCGATCGTTGATCTGGGCTCGATCGGTTCAGACATGTCTGTTGGCGGGTGGAATTCTGTTGGACCACAGCGCGCACGATCCCCGAGCTTGCGCTTCTCCTGGAACGTTGGCGGATCGACGATATTCGCGCCACTGTAACCGAAACCGGAAATTATTACAGCCCCCATGGAAGCGCTTCCGCTGATCGTCGCTTTTTTGCCGTCCCGGCTAAAGATTTTCGCGCCGGGGTCGTTATCTTGTTCTGAAAGGCGGGCTCGTGTCTCCGAGCCGCGCCCCCGAAAACGGCGGAACCGGTCGTCCGCCAGCAAATGAGAACACGGGTTGCCAGCGACAAACATGGAAGCGAACAGCGTCATCGCGCCCCGCCGGGGCCCTCTGCGCACGGTCATCGACCGGTTACGCATGCTTGGCCGGCGCGCGGACAGGGAAGCCACCGGTCGAGGCAGCCGGCCGTCCGGCGGCGATACCCTCGTGGCCGTCGGCGCCGTGGATTTCCTCGCCCATGTCGACGCCAGCCTCAAGTTCCTGTACGTGTCGGACGCGAGCCTGCGCTTCATCGGCTACCACCGCGAATACCTGCAGACGATCACGCTCCACGATCTGGTCGCCCCTGGCGACGTCGCGAAGCTCGACGCCCTGCTCGCCAGCGCCCGGGACAGCAACACCATCGAAAAAACCACGCTCGACCTCGTGAAGTCGCTGACCTATCCGGTCGCGGTCGAACTGCGCGTGGTACGCAACACGCACGACGGCGTCGACGGCTATGCGATCGCGGGCTTCGACGTTTCGGCCTGGCGCGCGACGGAGGACCGTCTCAATCACGCGCTGCATCACGACCGGTTGACCGGCCTCGCGAACCAGTCCGCCTTGACGCTCGCGCTGCTGCACGCCCAGCAGCAGGCCGACGCGCACGGCTCCAGCGCGGCGCTGCTGCTGCTCGACATCGACGACTATCAACGCGTGAACCGCGCGCTCGGCTACGACGCCGGCGACGAGATGCTGCGCGATACCGCGCGCCGCCTGCAGAACATGATGAACGGCGGCGAGATCCTCGCGCGTGTCGCGAGCGACGAGTTCGCGATCCTGATGCCGCTGATCTCGACGCACCAGAACGCCGCGCTTGCCGCCGAAGCGCTCGCGCGGCGCCTGCTGACCGCCGTCCAGCGGCCATATTCGTTCAACGGCCAGCAGGTGCATCTGTCGGCGAGTGTCGGCATCGCGCTCTACCCTGACGCGCGACATCTGAAGGACACGCCCGCCGACGACAGCCAGTTACTACGCTGCGCCGATCATGCGCTGATGCAGGCCAAGACGTCTGGCGGCAACACGCTCGCGTTCTATATCCCCGACAACAACCCCGCCGACGCCGAACGCCTCAAACTCGAGTCCGATCTCTACGACGGCGTGCGCAACGGCGAGTTCTCGCTACACTTCCAGCCGATCACGAGCAGCCAGACGCATGGCGTCGTCGGCGTCGAGGCGCTGATCCGCTGGCTGCATCCGGTGCACGGTCTCGTGCCGCCATCGATGTTCATCCCGCTCGCCGAATCGGTCGGCCTCATCAACTATCTGGGTAACTGGGTGTTGAAGATCGCGTGCATGCAGCTGATCCAGTGGGACACGCAAGGCATTTCGCTGCAATACGTCGCGGTGAACGTGTCGCCCCAGCAGTTTCGCGATCCGCGCTTTACCGAGAGCGTGCACGAGGCGATCGCGCTCACCGGCATCGACCCGCACCGGCTTGTGTTCGAGATCACGGAAAGCCTGCTGATGCACGACCCGGTGCACGCGAAGGCGTTGCTCGAGGAGATGACCGCGATCGGCATCCGCTTTGCCGTCGACGATTTCGGCACCGGCTATTCGAGCCTCGCGTATCTGCAACGCTTCCCGCTTGCGAAGCTCAAGATCGACCGTAGCTTCGTGGAGAATCTGCTAACCTCGCGAAACGATCAGGCGATCGTTAGCGCGGTTGTCGGACTGGCACAGACACTCAATCTCGAACTCGTCGCCGAAGGCGTCGAAACCGAGGCACAACGTGCCCTTCTGACCGAGATGGGCTGCGATCACATTCAGGGCTGGCTGGTATGCAAGGCGCTGCCGTCGGACGAACTGGCGCAGCGCTTCGAGTCCCGCGCGCTCCGTCTGCATGGCGCGGTGTCCTGATGTACCCGAACTACCCGGAGCCCGGATACCCGGGGCGTACCGGCATGCTGAACACTGGAATACGTATGGCTTTGGCGGGACTTAAATGAAGGCTACGCTGCTGGACAGGCTGTGGTCGCGAATGAACGAGCGCGGGGACTTCCCCATGCTCTCGCACGCGATGCGCACCACCATGTCGGCGATGAACAATGACGAGCTCGATTTCTCCGCGCTCGTGCAAGTCGTGCTGTCGGATTTCGCCCTCACGCAAAAGGTGCTGCGGCTCGCCAATTCGGCGATGTACATGGCGTTCGGCGGCAACATCACGACCGTCACGCGTGCGCTCATGGTGCTCGGCATGGACGCCGTCGGCCATCTGATCGTCGGCCTGAAGCTCGTCGATCACTTCCACCACAGCGTGCCGCGCCGCATCGACGCGAAGCTCGAACTGAACCGCACGATGCTCTCGGGCTGCGTCGCACGCAAGCTCACCGAGCGAGGCGATCTGCGCGCCGGTGAAGAGGCCGTCGTCTGCACGCTGATGCGTCAGGTGGGCAAGCTGCTGGTCGTCTTCTATCTCGATACCGAGTGGGACAAGATCCGCCGCGCAATCGACGCGGGCGTCGATGAAAACCAGGCGTGCAACAACGAACTCGGCGTCACGTTCGACGAAATCGGTCTTGAAGCGGCAACGCGCTGGCGTCTGCCCGACACGATCCGCGCCGGCATGACGACGTACGAAACGCCGGACAATCCGTCGCGCCAGGTACAGTGGCTGCGCGCCATCACCAACTATTCGACCGAAGTCTCGCACGTCCTGACGACGCCGAACATGTCCGACGCGGTGCGCGAAACGAGTATCGCCGAGCTTGCGCACCGCTACGGCCACATGCTCGGCACCGACCCGGAAACACTCGTCGCGATGAGCATCGCGCTCGCCGGCGAAGAGTCCGACGACGGCGTGATGCGCGAGATCGTCGAACTGCGCGCGAACGCCGATGCGATCGCACGCGAAGCGCTCGATCCCGAAGCGCGTATCGCCGCCGGTGTCGAGGACCTGCGTGCGCTGCCTTCCGACAATCCGATCGGCCCGGTGCTCGCGATGGCATCCGAGACCGTTCTGGCAGGGCTCAATTTCACGCGCACGGTCGTGTTCGTGAGGCATGGTGCCGGCTCGTTCAAGGCGCGACTCGGACTCGGTCCGAAGATGGACGCGATGCTGCCGACGCTCGGCTTCACCGCGACGTTCGAACCGGACGTGTTCCATCTGGCGATCGCGAATTCGGTCGGCATTTTCATCGAGAATGCGCGCGACCCGAAGATCATGGCGCGTCTGCCGGCGTGGTTCCGTCGTGCATTCGACGATGCGCGTTCGTTCGTGATCCTGCCCGTCGTGCTGGAAGAGAATCAGTCGACGGTCGCGCTCATGTACGGCGACTGGTCGCATTCGCAGGAACCGCGCAAGATCTCACAGAAAGAGATGGCGGCGTTGAACCAGCTCGCGCGTGAGATGGGACGGTTCTTCGCGCAGTCGCCGAAGAGTGAGATGGAGGTGTTTTAGGTAATGCCGGCAATGCACGGAGTGTTGCCGGCGGCTGGCGGTGGACTGACCGGCTAACGGCTCGCCACCGGCACACGATTGAAGATTGCGAACCGCATCGGCATCCGCATGCAGCGGCCCACTTCCCTGCTTTAATCAAGCTCTTTAATCCTCGATCCGCTCCAGCCCCGCGGCTTCGGCGCTGCTATCCGCAACACCCGCCCACGCGGCCGCGACCAGAGCGAGGCCAGCAATATCACCCGGCGTCAACGCCACGAGCTGCGCGCTCGCGGCTTCCAGATCGCTCCACGCGCCGCGTTCCAGCGCATCGATTGCCGACAGCAGCGCGCCCAGCGCCCCTTCACGACGCAGGATCGCCGCGCGGATCGGACGTGTCAGCATCAGCATGTCGAGCGTGTTGTCCAGCGGCTCGCCGAACACCGCATCCACAAACGAAAACACGCCCGTGAGAAACGCCGCGTCGGCTTCGTCGCGACCTGCTTCGGGCAGACGCTCGATCGCGAGTTCCATGAAACGCGCGCGCGTGGCGGCGAGTTGCAGCAGCGGATCGTCTTCGAGCGACACCTTGCGACCGTCCGCGTAAAGCAGCAGCTGCGTCCAGCGTGCAATGCGGTTCGTGCCCGTCGCGTTGATCGCTTCGCGCAGCGACGTGACCTTGTGGCCGAGACCCAGGCCGCTCGAATTCGCGAGGCGCATCAGATGCATCACGAGCACGGGGTTGAGCTTGAGTTCCGCCTCGAGCTGCGCGACGGTCGGATCGGACGCAAGCAGTTGCAGCAGGTTCAGCAGCGCATGACGCGGCGCGCCGGCGCGGCGCATGCCGTGCGCCTGCGGGCGCGCGAAGAAATAGCCCTGAAAGCGGTCGAAGCCGAGATCGTGCGCCGTCTGAAACGCGGCCGGCGTATCGAGGCCTTTCGCGATCAGGATCTTGCCCGCTGCCTTCAGCACCTTCGCGAGCTTGGGCAGCAACGCGGGTTGTGTGTTGCCAAAATCGATCTTGACGGCATCGGCGTATGGCAGCAGCTTCGCAAAGGTGTCGTCGGGCTGTGTGACGTCGTCCAGCACGAAACGATAACGTTTGCCATGCAGCGCGATCACGCGGCTGACAAGCATGTCGTCGGCAACGAGATCGGGTGGCAGTTCGAGCATGAAGCGGGAGGGTGGCAGCCGGCGCAGCGTCTCGTCGAACAGCATCTCGCGGCTCGCATCGACGTACGCCATATGGCCCGCGAGCGCGCTGCCGGCATCGGGATGCGCCGCGGCCTGAATGACGCGCTTCGCCACCTGCACACGTGCCGCCTGCGCGTCCTTGACGGCCTGCGCGAGCGCTGCGACGTCGTTTTCGCTATCGGTAAAATTCGCGGGATCGGGCTCCGGCACGATCGGGCTACGCACTTTCAGTTCGAAACCGCACAGCATGCCTTCGCGGTCCAGCAAAGGCTGGCGGGCAACATAGACTTCGTCCTGGATTGCGGCTGCCTGCCCTGTGGCGCCCGCTCGCCCATGCGGATCTTCGACTGCGTTGATGGTCATTCCCCGTCCCCTGCAGAGCGTATCGACGCCCCGTTCTACCTGGCTGATTCTGATGTATTTACCGTGACGGGACGCGGCGTTCGTGCATACGCGCCCCGGCCCTGCGGCATCCGCAGATTCTAGCGCACACGGGCCTGGTCAGATACACGCGCGGCGCGGTTTTCCGAAAAAAAACCGGCCATCGAAATGACCGGTTTTCATCGCTGCATGCAGCGTGCGCCCTGCCTGAGCGGCCCTGTGCCCCGCGTGCGGGGCACGCTTACTTCAGCACGACCTTCACGTCGAAATACTTCGCTGCGAAGCGGTCGATCGCGTCGTTAGCTTTCAATTTAATTACGCACCATGATCAGGCCAGCGCGGCGAGCGTGCTGTCTGTCGTCTCGATGACGAGCAGGCCCGCGCGCAGACCCGGCTTGACGGTCGGATTCGGAAACACGATGCGCTCTTCGTCGTGACGCACGGTATAGCGATAGTCGCCGTCATGCGCGAGCAGCGTGTCTTTCACGAAGGGCGTGAAATTGGGCACATCGGCAGCGACGAGCAGTTCGAACGCGTCGCTCTGCTTCGTGATCTGGTCGATCACGGTGAACACGCGCGGCAGCGGCGCTGCTTCATCGCCGGATACGCCCGCCACGAGCTGACGCAACGCGCGATCCGCACCCGCGAAACGCGCGAGATCGTTCTGCCCGAACGGGCGCACCTTGCCGAGTTCGAGCGTACAGGCAAGCGCGCCGCACGCGTCGGCGGTGAAATGCGAATACGTGTTGCCTTTCGTCGTGTGCAGCAGAACGGCGGCGATGCGCGCATCGCGCAGCCACTCGAACATCACGCGCGAGAGCGGCGCACCGGTATGCGGCAGCAGCGCGAACTGCTCGAACACGGACGCACGAATCGCGGTATGCATGTCGACGTGCCAGCGCGCTTCGGGCACGTCCGGCGCAGCGGCGAAAAAGTGTTTTGCGGCTTCTTCGAGTGCAGCCGCGCGCGGCGCTTCATGACTCTGCGGCACCTGTGCATGACGCCCGCTAAAGAGACGGTTCAGGTCATCGTCGCGATAGCGGCACGCGTCGCGCATCGCGTCGACGTTGCCCAGAATCACGAGCAGACGACATTCGAGCGATGCCTTGCCCGAAGCGATATCCCGCACGAGCGCACAGAGCAGTTCGATTGGCGCGGTTTCATCGCCATGAATGCCCGCGGAGGCCAGCACACTGCGCGTGGTTTGCTTGAGCGCGGCCGGTTCGAGCAGCAGCACGCCGTTATCGAGCCACGCGTAACGCACACCGTTCGCCGACGTGCCCTGCGCCTGCGCGGAAAAAGGACGCGTGGCCGCCAGCGTGTACGCGAGAAAATCGTCGAGCAGCGCGTTCATGCCGGGCTTAGCGCTGGAAGTCATAAAGCGAGCCGAGGCCGAGAATCTGCGTCAGTTCGTCGAGCGCCGTGCGCGATTCGGCGAGCAGCAAAGGATCGGTCAGATCGGACGGCGCAAGGCGGTCGCGATAGTGCTTTTCGATCCACGCATCGAGGCGGCCGAACAACGTATCGTTGATCCACACGCCCGGCGCAACAGCCGTACGCTCGGCGTCATTCAGAACGACGCGCAGACGCAGGCACGCCGGGCCGCCGCCGTTCTTCATGCTTTCGCGCAGATCGAAGACCAGCACTTCGTCGATCGGACCATGCCGTTCCGTCAGGCTGTCGAGATACGCGGCGACGCGTTCGTTTTCGCGGCATTCCTGCGGTACGACCAGCACCTGGCGGCCATCGGGGCGCGTCAGCAGCTGGCTGTTGAACAGATACGACGAAACGGCATCGGGCACGCTCACCTGCGCATCCGGCACCTCGATCACGCTAAACGGCGCGCCGAGTTTTTCGAGCTTCTTCGACAGTTCGTCATACACGGAAGACTGATCGACGAACGCCAGTTCATGACAGAACAGCGTGTTGCGGTTACCGACGGCGATCACGTCGTTATGAAACACGCCCGCGTCGATCACGTCCGGATTCTGCTGCGCGTATACCGTGCCGCCTTCGACCAGCCCGTGACGATGCGCCACCGCGCGGCTCGCCTCGAACGTCTGACGTGCCGGAAAGCGCTTCGGCTCCGGTCCGCGCCGATATTCGCTGCGGCCATAGACGAAGAATTCGACGCCACGTACGCCGTATTCCGCGCAAAAGCGCGTGTGATTCGCGGCACCTTCGTCGCCGAGCGCGGGCGTGCCCGTCAACGCCTCGTGTACCGCGAAGCGCGCATCGTCGGCGAAGATCGCACGCAGCGTGCGGCGGGTCGATTCGTGCTCGATCGCGCGATGCAGCTTGCTGCACAGGTTGGCCGGCGTGAAATGCACGCGGCCGTCGTGCGTATCGGCCGAAGGGCTCACGGTTGCCGCGTTCGCCGTCCACATCGCCGATGCGGAACTGGCGGCCGCCAGCAACTCGGGCGCGTCCTTTGCGACGCGCGCGATCACGGTGGCGTCGTCGCCCGAGAAACCGAGTTCGCGCAAGAGGCGCATCGACGGCCGCTCCTGCGGCGGCAGCACGCCCTGGTTAAAACCGAGGTCGGCCAGCTGCTTCATCTTGCGCAGGCCCTGCTTTGCGGCGGCCTTCGGATTCGCAACCGATTTCTCGTTGTTCTGCGACGCGACGTTGCCGAACGACAGCCCTGCGTAGTTGTGCGTCGGGCCGACGAGCCCGTCGAAATTGGCTTCAGAGGCGGACATCGTCGTTCCTTAAAATTGAAGACCCGGCGACACGCTCGCGGGCATCTGCAGTTGGGCGCTTTCGACGGAAGCCATCGGATACGCGCAGTAATCGGCTGCGTAGTACGCGCTCGGCCGGTTGTTGCCCGAGCGCCCCGTGCCGCCGAAAGGCGCGCCCGACGACGCACCGTTGGTCGGCCGGTTCCAGTTCACGATGCCGGCGCGAATGCGATGCTGGAAATGCGTCCATAGCGTCTCGTCATCCGCGAGCAGGCCGGCGGAAAGTCCGAATTCGGTGTCGTTCGCACGCTCGATGGCATCGTCGAAATTGCCGTAGCGGACGATCTGCGCAAGCGGGCCGAAATGTTCTTCATCGGGCAGATTCCGCACGTATGTCACATCGAGAATCGCGGGCGTGACGAAGCCCAGCTTCGGATCCCGCTGCTCCATCGCCAGCAGCGCTTTCGCACCGTCGGCGAGCAGCCTGTCCTGTGCCGCGACGAGACGCGAAGCCGCGCGCGCCGAGATCACCGCGCCCATGAACGGCTGCGGATTCGCGTTGTATTCGCCGACCGCGATACGTGACGTTACATCGACAAGGCGCTCGATATAGCGGTCGCCGAACGCATCGTCCGGCACGAAGATGCGGCGCGCGCACGTGCAGCGCTGACCGGCCGACAGGAACGCGGATTGAATCGTGTGATGCACGGCGGCATCCACATCGCTGACCGGCGCGATCACGAGCGGGTTGTTGCCGCCCATTTCGAGCGCGAGCACGATCTCCGGACGACCGCCGAACTGCTTGTGCAGCAGCGTGCCGGTATCCGAACTGCCGGTGAAGAAGAGACCGTCGATCTGCCGGTGATTCGCAAGCGCGATACCGGTTTCCTTCTCGCCCTGCACGAGATTCAGCACGCCGGCGGGCAGGCCCGCTTCGCGCCACACCTCGACGGTCGTCTGCGCGACGCCGGGTGCGAGTTCCGACGGCTTGAACACCACCGCGTTACCCGCGATCAGCGCCGGCACGATGTGACCGTTGGGCAGATGACCCGGGAAATTGTACGGCCCGAATACCGCCACGACGCCATGCGGACGATGCCGCAACACCGCGACGCCGTCGGCCATCGGCACGCGTTTCTCGCCGGTGCGCTCGTTGTAGGCCTGAATCGAAATCCCGACCTTCGCGGCCATCGATGCGACTTCAGTGCGCGCCTCCCACAGCGGCTTGCCAGTCTCGCGACCGATCGCCTCGGCTATCGCTTCCTTGCGCTCCGTCAGCAGTTCAGCGAAGCGGCGCACGATCGCGATCCGTGCGTCGAAATCGAGCGAGGCCCACGATTGAAACGCCTTGCGGGCACTGCGCACCGCGCGGTCGACGTCGTCGGCGGAGGCGCTGTGGCCTTCCCACACGACCTGAGCGGTGCCCGGATTGCGCGAAGCGAATACGTGACCGGTGCCGGCGGCCCATTCGCCGTCGATGAAAAGCTCGTTCATGATCATCCTTGTCTTGATTTCAGCGGCAGCACCCGCACGGCATCGCCGGCACGCACGTCGAGCGCGGCGGCGTCTTCGGCCGTGAGACGGAACACGCCCGCCTCCGGCACACCCGGTGCCACGCCCACGCGGAAATCGGTCAGCGAAGTATTCGAGACCAGCGCACGCCGCCCGTCGTGATGCGCGAGCGGCGCGCCGGTTTCAACCGGCACGACGACGCTTTCACGCACCGTATGCAGGTCGGCGATATGGCATTCGAGCACCGGACCCGCGTCGAAAATATCGACGTGATTCTCGTAGCGCAGCCCTTCCGTTTCGAGCATGCGGCGCGCGGGAATCGTGTCGCTATGTGTGAGTCCGACGCATTCCTGCGCTTCTTGCGGCAACAGATCGACATACACCGGATAACGCGGCATCAGTTCGGCGAGGAACGACTTGCGTCCGTGCGAGCTGAGGTAATCGGCTGCGTTGAAATCGATCTGGTAGAAATGCGAACCGACCGCGCGCCAGAACGGCGACGATCCGCTCGCATCGAAATGCCCACGCAGTTCGGCACAGATACGTTGCGGAAACCGTTCGGGAAACTGCGCGATAAACATGAAGCGCGAGCGCGACAGCAGACCGCCGACACCGCTCGTGCGATAGCGCGGGCTGAGAAAGAGCGAACAGACCTCCGCGTAGCCCGTCAGATCGTGCGAGATGTTGAGCGCGCGCATCTTCGTCCAGATGCCGAGATCCTGGCTCGCGTGCACCACCGTGCTCACACGATAGTTGTAGAACGGCTGTTCGAGTCCGACCGCGGTTTCGATGCCGCAGACACCGGCCACGTCGCCGGTCGCCGTATCCTCCATCACGAAGAAGTAACCTTCCTCGTGCGGCGCGGCGCGGCCTTCCATCGTGCGGCGCGCGCGTTCGATGCGCGCGGCCAGTGCGTCACGGTCCGGCTTGAACGTGGTGAGACCTGGGCCTGTCTCGTGAGCGAGCGCGACGAGCGCATCCACATCGCCCGTCTGCACGACGCGAACGACGATCATTGTGCTTCTCCCGAGTGTTCGTTCCGTGCGGCCTGGTGAAGGCGCACGCAGCGTACCGTATCGCCATCCCGCACGCCGAGTGCCTCACGTACGGTCGCAGGCAACGCGGCGCCCGTTGCGCTGTCGATGGACAGATCCGCCAGCACGCAGCGGAAATCGCCTTCGCGGTTGCTCGCGACCAGATACGTCGGACCCTGTGCGGCCGAAGCCGCTTCGCGCACCACGCGGTTTTCGTTGCGCGCCACGCACGCCGCGCGATCGATCTGGGCGGTGAGTACCGGGCCCGCGTCGAAAATATCGATGTAGCGGTCGGTTTCGAAGCCTTCTTCCTGGTGGATGTCGTAAGCGAGCAAGGCCTTTTCGTCCGGCTCGCCCAGCACACGCTGGGCGGCTTCCGGCAGCAACGGCACGTACACCGGATAGCTCGGCATGACTTCGGCGATGAACGTGCGGCTTCTGCCGCCCGATTCGATTTCGATGTCGGCGAAATCACGGCCGAAGAACTTGCGGCCCACCGCTTCCCAGAACGGCGATACCCCTGCGTCATCGGTTACGCCGAGCAGCAGCGAAAACACTTCCGGTGTGAAGCGCTTGCGGTTCGCGGCGATATACATCATGCGCGAGCGCGACATCAGATGCGCTGCCGCATCGCCACGCAGCGACGGATCGATATAGAAACCCGCGAGACGGCTCTTGCCCGTCAGTTCGTGCGACATCGTGAGCGCGTGAATCTTGCGGCTGACGTGCAGCTCGCGCGACGCGTGGATCAGCGCGTCGTTACGAAACACGTAGAACGGTTCCGAATAACCCGCTGCCGCGACGATGCTCGCCGTGCCGAGCAGCTTGCCGGTGGCGGCATCCTCGAGCACGAACAGATAGAACTCTTCACTCGGAAAATCGATTTCCGCGCGAAACGAATCCTCTGACAACGCGATGCGCGCTTCCAGCAGCCGCCGGTCGTGCGGCAACGAATGCAGCACCGGTTGGGCCGTGAGCGCCATGTGTTCGAGCGCATCGAGATCGGCGAGACGGCTGGGGCGTACGAAGAGCATCATCGTTCCAGTGGTTGAATGCGATGCAGTGGATCAGCGGGCCGCTTCGGCGGTCGCGGTGTTCGTCGCGATAACCGCTTCGATCGCCTTTTCGACGCGCGCGAGGCCTTCGTTCAGGTCGTCGAGCGGCATCACGAGCGAAGGCGCGAAACGCAGCACGTCCGGACCGGCCATCAGCATCATCGCGCCATGGTTCGCGGCGGCGGTGACGAAGTCTTTCGCGCGGCCCCTGAACGGATCGTTGAGTTCGGCGCCGATCAGGAGGCCCTTGCCGCGCACATCCCTGAAGATGCCAAAACGTTCGTTGATCTTCGCGAGCTTTGCCTTCAGCAGTTCGCTGCGTGTACGCACGCCTTCGAGCACGGCAGGCGCGCTGATCAGCTCGACCACCTTGTCGGCGATCGCGGCGGCGAGCGGATTGCCGCCGTACGTCGTGCCATGCACGCCCACCTTGAAATGCGCGGCGATCGCGGTCGTCGTCAGCATCGCGCCGATCGGGAAGCCGTTGCCGAGTGCTTTCGCGGTGGTCAGGATGTCCGGCGTCACGCCCGTGTCCTGATACGCGTAAAAATAGCCGCTGCGGCCCACACCCGTTTGTACCTCGTCAAAAATCAGCAGTGCGCCGTGCTGGTCGCAGGCTTCGCGCAGCGCCTTCAGAAACGCCGGATCGGCCGGGATCACACCGCCTTCGCCCTGGATCGGCTCGACGATCACCGCGCACGTCTTCGCGCCGATGGCCTTCAGCGCGGCCTCCGTGTCGTTGTACGGCAAATGGATGATGCCTTCGGGAATCGGGCCGAAGCCTTCCGAATACTTCGACTGGCCGCCGACGCTCACGGTGAAGAACGTCCGGCCATGAAACGACTGCGTGAACGACACGATTTCGTATTTTTCCGCACCGAAACGCTCGAACGCGACGCGGCGCGCGAGTTTCAGCGCCGCTTCGTTCGCTTCGGCACCCGAGTTCGCGAAGAACGCTCGATCGGCGAACGTCAGGGCTTCGAGGCGCTTCGCGAGGCGCAGCACCGGCTCGTTCGTGTAACCGTTACCGACATGCCACAACTGGCTGCCCTGCTCCTCCAGAACCTTCAGCAGTGCCGGATGCGAATGGCCGAGCGCCGTGACGGCAATGCCGCCCGCGAAGTCGATATAGTCGCGGCCCTGCGTGTCCCAGACGCGCGAACCCTCGCCGCGCACCGGCACGAACGCGGCGGGCGAGAACAGCGGCACCATCACTTCGTCGAAGGTCTGGCGCGTCACAGTCAGGTCGTTCATGGCAACTCCTCGTTCAGTAATGTCTCTAGTGTAGGAAAACGCCCGCGAGCCGTCTTGCTCATACGCGACGCGTTTCCATCGAAGTTACTGCCCGGCCGGCCTCCGTTACACCGCCCGGACCTCGTCAATCCGTATCGGGCGGCTCGATCAGCGCGGCCGGACGCGGCTCGCCAGTGGGCGCCGTGCGGCCGTCCGCCGCCGCGCCGCCGTGCTGTTTCTCGATGTAATTGCGACGATCCTCGCGCGGTGTGACGCCGAAATGTTCGCGATACGCATTGGAAAAATGCGCCGCCGACGAGAATCCGCACGCGAGACTGATCTGCACCACCGATTTGCTGGTGCGCTGAAGCTGCGTGCGCGCCTTCGAAAGCCGCAGCGCGTGGTAGTAGCGCGACGGCATCGCAGCCAGGTACTGACGAAACAGGCGCTCGAGCTGGCGCCGCGACACACCGACGAGATCCGCGATTTCGTCGGTGGTGAGCGGGTCTTCGATGTTCGCTTCCATCAGCAGCAGCGCGTCGTTCAAACGCGGGTGACGCTCGCCGGGCGCGGTCACGAACGGAATGCGCTGCCGTTCCTCGCCTGCGCGCAGCACGCCGACGCCGAGCGTATCGGCGATGCGGTCGGCCAGCTCCGGCCCATGTTCGCGGCCGATCATCGCAAGCATGAAGTCGACCGTCGCCTGGCCGCCCGCGCAGGTCGCGCGATCGCGATCGATTTCGAAGATCTGCTGGGTGACGATCGAGCGTTCGAACTGCTCGGTGAACTGCTGGTAGGTTTCCCAGTTCACGCTCACACGATAGCCGGACAGCTGACCCGCCATCGCGAGCCACCACACGCCGTGATGAATGCCGGTGACGAGCGGCGTGCGCTGTCCGACGCGTGAAAGGCTCGCGAGAAAGAGCCGGTAATCGGCGAACTGCTGAAAGCGCTCGCTGACGACGATCAGCCAGTCGCACGAAACCGCGTCGCCGAAGGCGGCACCGGCGGGCCACTGCGCGCCGCCCGACAGCGGCACCGGCCGGCCGTCCCACGAACACACCTGCCAGCGATACAGCGCGCGTCCGTCGATTTCGTTGGCGAGCGTGAGCGCATCGACAATCGGTCCGACACCCGACATCGACACAGGCGGCAACGCAACAATCGCCACCTGGGTCGTACGTGCCGGACTGGACGGGCGAGGCATGCTGGGTTTAAACCGACTGAACGGCAGGCATTATTTGAGGCTGCCCGACAGGAACTGCTTCAGGCGTTCGCTGCGCGGCGTGGTCAGCACTTCGGTCGGCAGGCCCTCTTCTTCCGTGCGCCCCTGATGCAGGAACATTACATGGTTCGATACGTTGCGCGCGAAACCCATTTCGTGCGTGACGACGATCATCGTGCGGCCTTCATCGGCGAGCTTCTGCATCACCTTCAGCACTTCGCCGACGAGCTCGGGATCGAGCGCGGAAGTCGGTTCGTCGAACAGCATCACGTCCGGGTCCATCGCGAGCGCGCGCGCGATCGCGACGCGCTGCTGCTGGCCGCCGGAAAGATGCGACGGGTACTGTTTTTCGAGGCGCGGCGCGAGACCGACCTTCTCCAGATACACGCGTGCGCGCTCTTCCGCTTCGCGCCGCGACAGGCCGAGCACATGAATCGGCGCCTCGACGATGTTCTCCAGCACGTTCATGTGCGCCCACAGGTTGAAATGCTGGAACACCATCGCGAGTTTCGTGCGGATGCGTTGCAGCTGCTTGTGGTCGGCGACTTCGAGATTGCCGTGACTGTCGGCTTTGGTGCGCACGGCTTCGCCATCGACGACGATCTGCCCGGCGTTCGGCCGTTCGAGAAAATTGATGCAGCGCAGAAACGTGCTCTTGCCCGAACCGCTCGCGCCGATGATGCTGATCACGTCGCCCTTGTTTGCATTCAGCGACACGCCTTTCAGCACTTCGTTATCGCCGTAGCGCTTGTGGATGTCCTGCACGGCAAGCTTGCAGGCTTCGGTCTGGCTTGTATGGAGCAAGATGCTCTCCCGGTAAATACGCAGGCTGTTCTGCGATA
Organism: Paraburkholderia gardini; assembly: GCF_907164545.1. Taxonomy (NCBI): domain Bacteria; kingdom Pseudomonadati; phylum Pseudomonadota; class Betaproteobacteria; order Burkholderiales; family Burkholderiaceae; genus Paraburkholderia; species Paraburkholderia gardini. The sequence continues at coordinate 33,660 of NZ_CAJQZB010000037.1, forward strand.
GGGTGCAACACAGTGACCAGCGGCATCATGCGCGCCGCCGGACCGGATCCGGCAGATGGCGCCTAGTGCGTGCGCACGGCCAGATAGGCAAGCCAGCGGCGCTCGGCCCGCCGGAACCCGGCGACCAGTGCAAACGATACCGCACAGTAGATCAGCGCCGCGATGCCGAACGCGTCGAACGAGCGGTAGGTTGCCGAATTCACGTCCCGCGCGACCTTGAGGATATCCGGCACCGTCGCGGTAAAGGCAACGGTGGTGGCATGCAGCATCAGGATCACTTCGTTACTGTACAACGGCAGCGCACGGCGCAGCGCGGACGGTATCACAATGCGGCGATACATCGTAAAGCCGCTCATGCCGTAAGCGCGAGCCGCTTCGACTTCACCGTGCGGGGTCGAGCGGATCGCGCCCGCGAAAATCTCGGTCGTATAGGCGCAGGTATTCAGCGCGAACGCGAGAATCGCGCAGTAAAAACCGCTGCGAAAGAACGCATCGAGCAACGAATGCGCGCGCACGAATTCGAGGCTGTAGATGCCGGTGTAGATCAGCAGCAACTGCACGTAAAGCGGCGTGCCGCGAAAGACGTACGTATAGAAGCGCACCGGCATCGACAGCCAGCGCTTTTTCGACACGCGCGCCACCGCCAGCGGAATCGCCATCACGAAGCCGAAGCCGATCGAGACGACCAGCAGCCACAGCGTGACCGCGAGCCCCGACATGCGATGGCCGTCCCAGAACAGGAACGCGCGCCAGTATTCGGTGAGAATTTCGGTCATGATGGCCTCAGAGGTCGGCGTGCCGCACGCCGGTCGAATAGCGCCGCGTGAGCCACACGAGCGCGAAGTTCGACACCGTCGTGATCGCCAGATAGATCAGCGCCGCAACGGCGATGAAGAAGAACATGTTGAACGTGCTTTTGCCCGCGTCCTGTGCGGCTTTCACGATATCGGCGAGCCCGATGATCGAAACCAGCGCGGTCGCCTTGACGAGCACCTGCCAGTTGTTGCCGATGCCCGGCAGCGCGAAGCGCATCATCTGCGGAAACAGGATGCGCGTGAACACACGCATGCCGCTCATGCCGTACGCACTGCCCGCTTCGAGCTGGCCGCGCGGCACCGCGAGAAACGCGCCGCGAAACGTCTCGGTGAAGTACGCGCCGTAAATGAAACCGAGCGTCAGCACGCCCGCGACGAACGGATCGATGTCGAACTGCGGCAGGTTGAGCGCGTCGGTGAAATTATTGACCGCGATCTGGATGCTGTAGAAGAGCAGCAGCATCAGCACGAGGTCCGGCACCGAACGGATCAGCGTCGTGTAGCCGGTCGCGGCCATGCGCAGCGGCCGGTTAAACGAGAGTTTCGCCGCCGCGCCCGCAAGGCCGAGCAGCACGGATGCCGCGAGCGACAACACCGAGAGCTCGATCGTCTGCATGGTGCCGGCAAGGAGCAACGGACCAAAGCCGTATAGGACCACGGGTGTCTCCATCGAAGTATTGTCTTGAGGCCGCGGCCCGAACGCGTGCGGCGTCGGTGCGGCCTTCGTGTATGGCGCGGATACTCGCAGGCAAAAAAAATTTGCTCAAAGGCCCGCGCACTGGTTGCTGCGTCGCAGCAATCGCCGGCCGCTCGCGACGAAAACGTGCAAGCCCCCTTCTGGCGGGCCGGATCGTGCCGTAAGGGGATTGCATGCAGGACTCGTCAGACGTGTTTTTGGCAAGTTTCGAGTCGCTTTTTCGATAGACGGAATGCATGCCTGCCGGGCCTTTCGCTAGACTGATGTTCCCGGCACGCCCGCCCTTGCCTGACGTTAAGCGTATCCACTTAAGCGAGTCCACGCATGACAGACCGGTTCGATCCCGCGACACTCGACGTCTATTCGCAAGGCGCCGCCCGCTACAGCCAGGACTGGCTCGACCAGCCGCCGCCCGCGGACATGTATGCGCTGTTCGCCACGCATCTGCTGCCGGGCGGGCTGACCGCCGATATCGGCTGCGGCAACGGGCGCGATGTCGCCTGGATGGCGGCGAACGGTTACCGGGTCACCGGCTTCGAAGCGTCGCCGGGTTTGCTTGCCGAGGCGCGCCGGCTCAATCCGGACCTGACGTTTCGCGCGGCCACGTTGCCCACGCTGCCGGAAATCGACGAGACGTTCGATAACGTCGTGTGCGAAACGGTGATCATGCATTTGCCAGCCACGTCGATCACGCTCGCCGTCGATAGCCTGCTGCGGATCCTGAGGCCGAGCGGCATGCTGTATCTCTCATGGCGCGTGACCGAAGGCGAAAACCTGCGACAAAAGGACGGCAGGCTCTATAGCGCGTTCGAAGCCGCGCTGGTTACCGACACACTGAGCGACTGCGCGATCCTGCTGTTCGAGGACGTGACGAGCGAAAGCTCCGGCAGGCGCATCTGCCGCGTGATCGCATCGAAGCGCGAAGGCGAGATTTGACGCGTGCCTCGCAGGTAGGTGCCCTGCGTCCGCGCTCAGTCCATGCCGAGCCGCGACCTGATTGCCGGCATCATGGCTTCGACGGCCGCGCGGCCCTCTTCGATCGCGGGCGCCGCGCGATGAAAATCGAACGTGCCCATACCGCCAAGACGCGGCTGGATCAGGATATCCGCAGGTTCCCCGGCAAGCCGGCTACGCGTGATGCGCACCTGCATGATGTCGATGCTCTGCGCGATCGAATTCAACATTGAAGGCACCCTGGCACTGGGCGGCGGCGGCACGCGCACGTCGCCCGTACCGGTCGTCCGGTCGTTTTCGGGCGCAAGCCAGCGCGGCCACGGCTTGCCGTTCTTGCGCAACGCGACGGGCGGTGGCGCGGCGTTCGCATTCGCATCCGCTTCGGTGTCGCCGGATACAGGCAGCGGCAAGGGCAGCGGTGTATCGGTCACTATTCCGCCCAGATCGCGTCCGTTGAGGATGTCGTTATTCAGATCGATGGCGATCACACAATCGGCCCGCATCCCGCGCGCGACCGAAACGGGCACTGGATTCGTCAGAGCGCCATCGACAAGCCACGCGTCGTCGTGCCGCACCGGCGTGAAGATGCCGGGAATCGCGATCGACGCGCGCACGGCGTCCACCACACGTCCCTCCTGCATCCAGATCTCGCGGCCCGAATCGAGTTCGGTCGCGACAGCGGCGAACGGTATTTTGAGGTCGCGGATTTCGCAGCCGTTAAACCGTTCCGCGAAGAGCTGGATAACCTTGCGTCCGCCCAGCAATCCGCCGGAAAACCGCAGATCGAGCAGCCGCACGACGGTTTGCCACGTCAGCCGCGCGACCCATTCCTCGAGCCAGTCGAGATCGCCGTTCGCGTAGACCGCCCCGACGAGCGCGCCGATCGATGTGCCGCACACCACGTCCGGCCGGATACCCGCGTCCTCCAGCGCGCGAATTGCGCCGATATGGGCCCAGCCGCGGGCAGCGCCACCGCCGAGTACGAGGCCGATGCGATGAGGCGGGCGTCGACGGATCATTTTTTTCTCTCCGGTCCCATGCAGGATGGTGGCTGCTAGCGTCCGCGGATCATGTCCGAGCGCGACGTCGTATAGACCTTGCCTTGCGCATCGAAATGCACGTTGAAGAACGCTTCGGGCGTCACGCCGCCTTCGAGCCACTTCCAGCTCCACACCGTTTCGGGCTTGAGCGGATAGCGGGCGATTTCACCGGGCTTGCCGAGCAGGCGGCGCACTTCGTCCCCGGTCATGCCGGCGTGAATCTTCGCGAAGTTCGCGGCGGTCAGCACCTGGGTGACGGCGGCAAGACGACCGTCGCGGTCGATGTCGACCATATACGTGTTGAGCCCTTGCGGGCCGCGCGGATACTCGAAGCGCTTCGAGCCGTCGGTGAAGGTGCGCTCCGTTTCCGGCTTGCCCATCTGGCTTCGAATCTGGTCTTCGGTCGTGATGCCGGGCGTGAGGCCCTTGAGCAGCAGCGCATCCGGCTTGACGGCGTTAAAGAAATCCTTGAGCTTTTGCACGGCCTGGTCGGTTTGTTGGTCGTTGCACGCGGCAAGCGAAAGCGCGGTGGCAAACGCGAGCGTGGCAACGAAGGGCAGTCTGGAACGAAACGCCATCCTGATAGCGGCTCTCATGATGTATGAATGATGCGCTACAGGATAGCCGCCCGTCATCAAAAGGGCGAGTCTTCAACGACCGGAGCATGCGCGTGCGCATGGAGGCACGCGGATCGAAAGCGTCGCGACATTGCCGTGAAGGCAATTCGCAATATGGCGTGACGTGACGCATTGCCTCGCGCACGAGGCATAAAAAAAGACGCCCGGCAGCGGCGCAGCATGCGGTGCAACAGGTCAGGCGTGCGCCTCTGTGTGCATGTGTCCGCGATGCTGACCGCTGCTCGCGGTCGTCTGGTCCCTCGACTTGAATCGATTCGGGTGTCGACAATCTAGACGCAATCCACCGCTTAGGCGAGAGCGCGTTTACACCGACTCGGCAGATGAATCGGCGCATCGCGCGAAAGCGTTGCGGGAAGCGTGACATGCAAAAACCCGCGCACCGCTCGCCACTTTATCCAGCGATTCAAATCGTGTGAATGAACATGGCGTCATGTGGAAGCGCATCCACAGGAATGACACCGCGCGCGGATTACGACGCTGGCGGTCACGTCGATTGACCTGACCGGTCCGGATCGCCCGGGTTTGTTCCGCGTAGCCGACCTACGCGTGACAATGCCGGGCCGGTCAGCGTCAAATGCCCAGCACGGTTGTCGCTTCCTGCAAGGCCGTCAGCATGTCCACGCAGGAAGCGGCAGCTTCACGCTATCGCGTACCGGATGCGATTTCTGTGCGACGTCACACGCATGCGCCTTTTTCGTGCAATGCATGCGTCGGTTCGAACGTGCGTGCGCCTTCGGCACGCTGCAACACCCTTTCCGGGGCAGGGGCTTGTCTGGGTCGTCAGCGAGAATGCGGGCGCTTTGGCACAATCGCGCTTTGCCTGTTCCGCGGGCGGCCGACGCGTATCCGGATACTCCGTCCGGCGCAGCCGCCACGCGTGAGGCGCCGGACACCTTGCCATGATTCCCTTTTCCGTTCTCGATCTTTCTCCCATCAACGTCGGCTCGACCGCGACGCAGGCGTTCAAAAACACGCTGGATCTCGCGCAGCACGTTGAAACGTGGGGCTATCACCGTTACTGGCTCGCCGAGCATCACAACATGACCGGCATCGCGAGCGCGGCCACCTCCGTGGTGATCGGTCATGTGGCGGGCGGCACGCGGCGCATTCGCGTCGGTTCCGGTGGCGTGATGCTGCCGAACCACGCGCCGCTCGTGATCGCCGAACAGTTTGGCACGCTCGAATCGCTGTACCCCGGGCGGATCGATCTCGGTCTCGGCCGCGCGCCGGGCACCGACCAGACGACTGCCCGCGCATTGCGGCGCGACCTGCAAGGCAGCGCCGATTCGTTCCCGGACGACGTCGTCGAGCTGCAGCGCTATTTCGCCGAGCCCGTATCCGGCCAGCGCGTGCGGGCCGTGCCCGGCGCCGGCCTGCAGGTGCCGCTCTGGCTGCTCGGTTCGAGCCTTTTCAGCGCGCAGCTGGCCGCCGCGCTCGGCCTGCCGTTTGCATTCGCATCGCACTTCGCGCCCGACCACATGCTGACGGCGTTACGTCTGTACCGCTCGCAGTTCCGCCCTTCCGCGACACTCGAGCGGCCTTACGCGATGGTCGGCGTCAACCTGTTCGCCGCGGACACGAACGACGAAGCGCAGCTTCTGATGACGTCGCTGCAGCAGCAGTTCGTGAACCTGCGACGCGGCACGCCGGGTCAACTGCAACCGCCCGTCGAGCGCATTCAGGCGACGGAGCAGGAATTGAGCGGCGTCGCGCATTCGCTCGCGTGTTCGGTGGTGGGCGATCGCGATACCGTGCGCGAGGGCCTGCTTTCGGTAATCGAACAGACCGGCGCCGACGAGTTGATGCTGACCGCGCAGATCTTCGATCACGCGGCACGCCTGCGGTCGTTCGAAATCGCCGCCCAGGTGCGCGACGAACTCATCGCGGGCACACGGTAAGCCGCGGGCCGCGCGGCTTCCACGCTGACGGTACCGACTGGTTCAGTGGTTTGTCGGCACCGCCGCCAGACCGTCGAGGAGTGCCTTGTGGAACATCCGCGGATCCTGCATCTGCGGCGCATGGCCGAGTTCGGCGAATTCGACCAGCGTCGCGTGCGGAATTGCCTTCGCCGCTGCCTTCCCAAGCTCCGGATAGTGGCCGATCTTCGCGCGCACCGCCGGCGGCGCAACGTCCTTGCCGATCGCGGTGGTGTCCTTCTGGCCGATCAGCAACAGCGTCGGCATCTGCAACTGGCCGAGTTCGTAGACGACCGGCTGCGTGTAGATCATGTCGTAGAGCAGCGCCGAATCCCACGCCACTTCCTTCCTGCCCGGCCCGCGATACAGGCCGGCCAGCATCTGTACCCACGGCTCGTATTCGGGGCGCCACGTCCCCGCGTAATACGTCGCCTGCTCGTAACGGCGGATACCGTCCGCGCTCGTCTTCAGCTCCCGTTCATACCACTGATCGACCGATAGCGAAGGGACGCCCTTCGCTTTCCAGTCTTCGAGACCGATCGGGTTCACGAGCACCAGTTGCTGCGTCTCTTTCGGATACATCAGTGCATAGCGGATCGCGAGCATGCCGCCCGTCGAATGCCCGATCATGGTGACGTTTTCCGCGCCGATCGACGCGAGCAACGCATGCGTGTTGCGCGCGAGCTGCTGGAAGCTGAACTGGTAGTGAGCCGGCTTGCTCGATTTGCAGAACCCGATCTGGTCGGGCGCGACGACGCGATACCCGGCGTCGCTCAACCACTGGATCGTGGTTTCCCACGTCGCGCTGCAAAAGTTCTTGCCATGCAGCAGGACCGCTGTGCGACCGTTCGGATGGGCAGGCCTGATGTCCATGTACGCCATATGCAGCGTTTCGCCCTGCGACGTGAACTCGAACTGCTGGACCGGCGCGGGATAGTTGAAGCCCTGCAGTTCGGGACCGTAGGCGGGGCCGTCAGTGCTGTCGTCGGCCGCGAACGCGGTGATGGAGGCAGACGATACGGAAAACGCCACGGCAAGCGAAACGGCAACAGCAGGCAGGAATCGGCGACGAAATTTCATGGGCATGAAAGAGGCAGATGGACGGGACCGGCAGTTTCAGCGAGGCGCAGCAGAACCGGGCATGAACCACGAAGCCGCCAGGAAGACGCTCCTCGCGAAACCTCGCGTCAAACCCGCACCGCCGGCAAGCCGCTGATTCTACGTCGCGCGCGCCCGATGCGCTGGCCACGTCGTCGCACGCTTGCAGCGCCCTGACCGGTGGCACGCTAATTGCCCCCTTGAAAAATCGCGCTTTGCGGCACACCGCACGCCCGGGCAGGACGGATCGGGGCGATACTGGCAGCGCCGGCGGCATCCGGGCATGGCGCGCCCCCACATAATCCAGACTATGCGTGGGCGCCGATTCAATGCTAAAACTGTCAGGCGAAGTGGCGAATAAAACAATGGCATTGCACCCGGGGGAAACAATCATGGAGACGAAAACATGGAAACTCCGGCAAGCCTCAACGATCTGCAACGCTCCACGCTCGCCATTGTGCTGGCCGGCGGCCGCGGCACCCGTCTCGGGCCGCTCACGAACAAGCGCGTCAAACCGGCCGTTCATTTCGGCGGCAAATACCGGATCATCGATTTCGCCCTGTCGAACTGCCTGAATTCGGGCATTCGACGCATCGCGGTCGTCACGCAGTACAAGGCGCATTCGCTGATACGCCACGTGCAGCGCGGCTGGGGTTTCCTGCGCGGCGAATTCAACGAGTTCATCGACCTGTGGCCCGCGCAACAGCGCGTCGAAGGCGCGCACTGGTATCGCGGCACGGCCGACGCGGTGTTCCAGAACCTCGACATCATCCGCTCGATCAAGCCGAAGTACGTCGTCGTACTGGCGGGCGATCACATCTACAAGATGGATTACACGCGCATGATCATGGACCACGCGGAGAGCGGCGCGGACTGCACGGTCGGCTGTATCGAGGTGCCACGCATGGAAGCGGTGGCGTTCGGTGTGATGCACGTGGATGAAAACCGGCGCGTGACGGGCTTTGTCGAAAAACCCGCCGATCCGCCCGCGATGCCGGGCCGTCCTGACATCGCGCTCGCCAGCATGGGCATCTACGTGTTCAACACGGAATACCTCTACACGCTGCTCGAGGAAAACATCACGAGCGCCGCGACGGATCACGATTTCGGCAAGGACATCCTGCCGCGCGTCGTCACGCAGGGACACGCGATCGCGCATCCTTTCAGCATGTCGTGCGTGTCGTCGGGCAACGAGACGGAACCGTACTGGCGCGACGTCGGCACGATCGACGCGTACTGGGCCGCGAATCTCGACCTCGCCTCGACCATTCCGACGCTCGACCTGTACGACCCGGACTGGCCGATCTGGACGCATATGCAGCAGTTGCCGCCCGCCAAGTTCGTGCGCGACATGAACGGTCTGCAGGGTTCGGCCACGAACCTGATCGTGTGCGGCGGCTGCGTGATTTCCGGCTCGCAGATTTCGCGCTCGGTGCTGTCGTCGAATTGCGTCGTGAATTCGTTCTGTAACATCAATGAGGCAGTCTTGCTGCCACAGGTGACGATCGGACCGAGCTGCCGGCTGCGCAAGGTCGTGATCGACCGTGGCTGCACGATTCCGGAAGGCACTGTGATCGGCGAAGACCCGGTACAGGACGGCGAACGGTTCTATCGCACCGAGAGCGGTGTCGTGCTCGTCACCCCGGACGCGCTGCGACGACAGGCGGCACGATAGAAACCATGTGCGGCGCGTCGCGTGCCTGACGTCAACCATCGCATCGACGAGGAGTCTCACTTATGACGACGCGCGTCCTGCACGTCGCGAGCGAGTTGTATCCGCTCCTGAAAACCGGCGGACTCGCCGACGTGGTCGGCGCCCTGCCGCCCGCGCTGATCGAACGCGGCGCCGATGTGCGCGCCCTGCTGCCGGGTTTTCCGCCGGTCGTGAGCGGTCTCGCCGACCTGCGGCCGGTGGCGAACCTCGGCAGCCGCTTCGGCGCGGCGCGTGTAACGCTCGAACTCGGCACGCTGGCATCGACCGGCCTGCAGATCTACGTCATCCGCGCCGACGAGCTGTACACGCGCCACGGCAACCCGTATCTCGACGACGACCACGTGCCGTACGGCGACAACGCGCAGCGCTTCGCGCTGCTCGGCTGGACCGCCGCGCAACTCGCGCAGTACGCCGATCCGTCGTGGGCGCCGCAGATCGTTCACGCGCACGACTGGCACGCGGGTCTCGCACCGGCTTATCTGAAAGCGGCCGAACGGGAACAGGGCAAGCCTGTCGCGCGCAGCATCTTCACCGTGCACAACCTCGCGTATCAGGGCATTTTTCCGGCGCATCAGTTCGGGCAGCTCGGCCTGCCGGCGGATTTCTTCAACATGCATGGCATCGAGTTTTACGGCCAGTTGTCGTTCCTGAAAGCAGGCCTTTATTACGCCGACCGCATCACCACGGTCAGCCCGACTTACGCACGCGAAATCCAGACGCTCGCGCAAGGTGGCGGCCTCGATGCGCTGCTGCGTGAACGCGCGCACGATCTGAGCGGCATTCTGAACGGCGTCGATTATTCGATCTGGAGCCCGGCAAACGACGCCGCCCTGCCCGCGCGCTACACGGGTTCGCGTCTCGCGGGCAAACGGGCCTGCAAGGAGGCGTTGCAAAAGCGCTTCGGCATCGCGCAGAAAAGCGATGCGCTGCTGTTCGGCGTGGTGAGCCGCCTGACGGAACAGAAAGGTCTCGACCTGCTGCTTGCCGCCCTGCCGGAAATCATCAGGCGCGGAGGCCAGCTCGTCGTGCTCGGCACCGGCGACCCGGCGCTTGAAAACGGGCTCCTGCGCGTCGCGCAGACGCATCCGGATGCGGTCGCCGTCGAGCGCGGTTTCGACGAGGCGCTCGCGCATGAAATCGTCGCGGGCAGCGACGTGGTCGCGGTGCCGTCGCGTTTCGAGCCGTGCGGGCTCACGCAGCTTTATGCGCTCGCTTACGGTTCGCTGCCGCTCGTGCATTGCGTCGGAGGGCTTGCCGATACCGTGGTCGATGCGTCGCTCGAAAACCTGGCCGACGATCTCGCGACCGGCTTCGTGTTCATCCACTTCACGCCCGACGCGCTGCAGGGTGCGATCCGGCGCGCGTTCGCGCTCCACGCGCGGCGCACCGAATGGAAAACCACGCAGCAACGCGCGATGCGTCAGGACTTCGGCTGGGGCGCTTCGGCGGAACAGTATCTGGCGCTGTATCGCGGGCTGGTTTGACGCCGCCGCGCCCCGCGGGATCCGCGAAAACACGCTGACGTGATGGTTCGGCGCAACATCGCGGGGCCGGATCGGGTCCACAAGCGCCAAAACTCGGGTATTGTTCCTGAATGCGCTGCAGCACGCGCGAATGGCTGGGATCGTCGTGCTGCGTTCGACGCAATTGCCCGAAACGAACGCTTCAGGCGGTTGGCTCGCGAATCCCTGGTCCACCTCATCGCATACGGCGCGCATTGTCCGCGTCGACGAAGCACACCATGAAAAACGTCTTGAGCATTCAGTCGCACGTCGTATTCGGTCATGCGGGCAACAGCGCCGCGGAGTTTCCGATGCGCCGCCTCGGCGTCAACGTGTGGCCGCTCAATACGGTGCAGTTCTCCAATCACACGCAATACGGTCACTGGACAGGCAGCGCAATCGACGCCGCGCAGATGGAAGATCTTGTCGACGGCATCGGTGCGATCGGCATGCTGCCACGCTGCGATGCGGTGCTCTCGGGTTACCTGGGCACGCCCGATCAAGGTCAGGCCGTGGTCGAAATCGTGCGCGCCGTGAAGGCCGCGAACCCGAACGCCTGGTACTTCTGCGATCCGGTGATGAGCTCGGCACGGGGCGGCTGCAAGGTCGAGCCCGGTATCCAGGAGTTTCTGGTGCGCACGATGCCTGAATTCGCCGACGGCATGGCGCCCAACCATATCGAACTGCAACGGCTGGTCGGGTGCGAAATCGAAACCGTCGAGGAAGCCGTTGCCGCCTGCCGCGAAGTGATCCGGCGCGGACCGAAAATCATGCTCGTGAAGCATCTGTACGATCGCAATACGCCTGCCGACCGCTTCAACATGCTTGTCGTCACCGAACGCGAAGCGTGGATGGGCCAGCGCCCGCTGTATCCGTTCGCACGCCAGCCGGTCGGCGTCGGCGACCTGACGAGCGCGGTATTCGTCGCGCGAACGCTGCTTGGAGACCCGGTGCGCTCGGCGTTCGAACATACGATCGCGGCCGTCAATGCGGTCGTCAAGGCGACATGGGAAGCGCATCGCTACGAACTCGAACTGGTCGCGGCACAAGACGGAATCGCGTATCCGCGCGACTGGTTCGATGCGTGGGTCGTGAACGAAGCGGGCTGAGCACGGCGGCCGGCAAACGGGCAAACGGCCCGTGCCGGTAAGTGGTCGCGCAACGTCCTGTAATTCGGACCCGGGCCGGACGCCTTTCGCAGGCATAAAGGTCATATCAGCCATATCAGGCGAATCACACGCGTCACCGCAACAAGGCAAAGAGGCACAGATGGACGGACACATCCGCAGCGAGCGGGAAGAAATTTTCGAGGAATTGTGCATCAGCGTCGACGCCGACGAAGCGCACGAACAGGAAGCCATCGAGTACTTCGAGAAGCAGTTCGGCGAGGCGGATTTCGACCCGGCGCAATGGCTCGATATCGCGCTCTACTACTCGCCGGCGGTGGCGGGCGGCATCGTCGATCTCGTCACGGCCGACGACAGGGCGCGTAGCAACATCGCCGAAATCATCGCGGACAATCTCGACATCTCGTACGGCGAGGACGAATGCCAGCAGTTCGCCGAGACGATCCAGTTCGCGATGGCAAACGGCATCCCGGTCGATCTCGACGTGGTGCTCGACGGCTGCATGCGCGCAATCGACGATCTCGACACCTGGGCGGAAGAAGACGTCAAGGAACCGCTCGTTCGCCTGCGCGAAGAACTGCTGCGCCTGCAAGGCGAACACTGATATGCCGGCCGGCGCACCCGCGCCGGCTTCCGGCTGATACCGCCCTCCCCCTCGCCCGCCCCGGCTACGTCTTTCGCCTCTGAGGTCATACCCTGGTCTCGCGCCCACGCTGCCTGTGCTGAAATGCTCATTCAAAGCGCCGCGAACTGCCAAGACGGCCTCATATTGGCTTTCTATATTCGCGCCAGATTGATCATCATGATCGGGCTGGTTGCGGATCGCTTCGGTTGTTTCAATCGCCGCGCTCGCTCTGCCCGTACCGTCAGTTTCCGTTTGTGAACCTTGTCGATGGAAGGAGAGACCATGAGTATTCGCAAGACGATGCAACCCTTCGCCGTGCTGGTCGGCGCTGCCCTGACGCTCGCGCCGCTGTCCGGCTTCGCGGAAGATATGACGGTCAAGGTCGGCTTTGCCGCACCCTTGACGGGCGTGAATGCGGGCTATGGGAAAGACCTGCAAAACGGCGTGCGGCTCGCGATCGACGAGGCGAATGCACAGAAGATCAAGATCGGCGACAAGGTCGCGCATTTCGACCTCGTTTCCGAAGACGATCAGGCCGACCCGCGTATCGGCGTGCAGGCCGCGCAGAAGCTGGTCGACGAAGGTGTCTCGGTGGTCGTCGGCCACTTCAACTCGGGCACGACGATTCCGGCTTCGCAGGTCTATGAGCAGGCCGGCATTCCGGTCATCGATCCGGCCGCGACGAATCCGACGATCACGGGCCGCGGTTTCGCCAACACGTTCATGGTGATCTCCACCGATGCGCAAAACGCCGGCAATGCGGGCGTCTACGCCGTCGAGGTGACGAAGGCCAAACGTATCGCGATCATCGACGACCGCACCGCGTTCGGCCAGGGTGAAGCCGACGAGTTCGAAAAGGCCGTGAAGGCTCACGGCGGCACGATCGTCACGCGTGAGTACACCGACAACAAGTCCGTCGATTTCAGCACGCAGCTCACGAAGATCAAGTCGACCAACGCCGACCTGATTTTCTTTGGCGGTCTCGACACGCAGGCAGCCGGTATTGCCAAAAGGATGAAGCAGCTCGGCATCACGGCGCAGCTCGTGGGCGGCGGCGGCGTCGAGGACCCCGAGTTCATCAAGCTGGCGGGCGATGCAGCCGAAGGCGTGATGGCCTGGGAATACGGCCGGCCGCTGTCGCAACTGCCGGGCGGCAAGGACTTCTCGCAGAAGTTCAAGCAGCGCTTTGGTGTCGACATCCTGTCGTATGCGCCGTTCGGTTATGACGCGGCGTGGGCGGCGATCAAGGCGATGGAGGCCGCGAAATCGTCGACGCCGAACGCGTACCGGCCGGCGCTCAAGAGCATCAGCTTCGAGGGCATCACCGGAACGATCGCTTTCGACAGCACGGGCGCGCTCAAGAACGCGTCCTCGACGCTCTATCAGGTCAAGGGCGGCGCATGGGTGCCGGTCGTCACCAAGAACGGCGTATAAGCCTGCCCTGGCGTTCCTGACGTGACGTTCGCGCTGCGCGGTGCCTGTTCTTTAGCCGCGTAGCCCGAACGTGCCTGACTTTCCGCGCCCTTCACCACGACCTGCGAAAACGCGTCGCGCTCGATCCTGACGAGCGCGACGCGCGACGCGGCGAACTCTTCCGGCGAACACATCTGATGTCCGAACGCGGCGTGCAGTTGCCGCGTGACCTGCAGCGTCCGCGACACCGGATCGAACACATAGTGCGACACGTAATCGAACGATGCGTCGTGTACCTCGGTATCGTGCGGAACGTCGGTCACGCGCAGGTTGCCCGGCAGCGTGATCTGCGCGGTTTCGTCGAAGTCGCCGCCGATGCACACAAAAGGTTGTGTGCGCACCGGCTCGGCGAGCCATGCAAGCACCTGGGTCGCGATGCCGCCGGACAGGCTCGACAGCGCCGGTAGCGCCGTCGTGCCGTCGGGCCACGCGAAGTGTTCGACGGTGCCGTCAATCGTGCTCGTGAACGGTCCCTGCGTCGCCGCGAGGTCGCTGGTGCGCACCTCCGCCGTGCCCTGCAGGCCGGTTTGACGCAGACGGTCGACGGCGATCTGTTGTGCCCGCATGCGTGTCGAACGGCGGAACATGTTGCGTTCGGGTTCCGCCGTCGAACCGGAATCCTCGACGTGATACGTATAAGCCGCATTGCCGTCGGCACCGACGTCGAACTGCAGCCGCGCGCTGCGCCCGCGCGGCTGAACCGCCGGCGTACGCGACAGCACGCCTTCTCCCACCAGCAGCGCGGGCCGGTCCATCACGCCCGGCGGCAGATAGCCGAAGGCCGTGCCGCCCGCGGAGGCGTCGGCGTAGAGTCCGAGATCCGGCATCCAGAGGATGGCGTGGTTGATCGCGCCCGGGCCGTATCCCGGCACCGACGGAAGCGTATAGACCGGTCCCAGATTCAGCAGCACCGCTTCGCTACGGATGCCGACCGCCGCGAGCAGCGCGCCATATAGCGCGACGTAATCCTTGCAGTCGCCGTAACGGTTGCGCAGGATGTCGGTCGCGCGATGCGGCACCGCGGCTGTCTCGCCCAGAAAGAGCGCGACGTAACGCACGTTAAAGCGCATCCAGTCGTAGAGCAGCTGCGCCTTTGTGCGCGGATCATCCGTTTGTGCCGTTAGCGAGCGGGCGAGTTGCACGATCGCGGGATCGTTGACACTCGTGTCCATGGCAGGCGAACGGTAGCGCTCCGCAAACGCGGCGTAATCCGGCGTGGTGGACACCATCAGACGGTCGCCCCACGTCACATAGCCCACGGCCCCACGCTCTGTCGGCGCATAGGGGCCGTGACGATATTCGAACGTGTAGCGGGTACGGCCGTTTTCCGTCACCGGATCGAGCGCGACGTAACCGCGCGCATCGACATGCAGCGGCAGCCCCGCCGGCAGATCGAAGATCAGTTGCTGGAACTCGACGGGTTCGCGCGTGGGTTCGACAAAATACGAAAACGTGCCTGCCTGAAGGGGTTTTGTGCGTTTCTTGCTGAAGACCAGATGCACGCGCGCGCCAGGTTCGACACCAGGAAAGATGACCGTGCGCAGCACGCCGTCCTGGAACGTCGGGGCCCCTGCGGAACGCGGTTCCTGCACATCGCGAATGCCTTCCGGACCTACGGGGTGCACCACACCGTCGCGGCCGATCGTCTCGGCGGTGAGCAGCTGGATCTGCTCGATGTCCTTGTTGAACCACACGTAACGCTGCGCGATGTCGTCGACGCCGCTTGTCGTGTTCGCGCGCAGGGTCGAGTCGTCGCGCTCCTCGACCGAGCCGTCGCTCTGCACGATGAAGAGATGGACGTCGCGTTCAAGCGTCGATGGAGGAACGTCCCCGACGCTCGCCGTGTCCGCCGCGTGCGCGGAAGGCATCGCGCAGCACACGGCCAGGCACGACGTCACGGCCAGAAGGCGCAGCACGCCATGTGGGCTCATACGTTGCGCGCGCCCGCCCGGTACGCGCGCGGACTGACGCCGAACTCGGTGCGAAATGCGTGGTTGAAATTCGATACGTCGTTAAAGCCGCAATCGAGCGCGACGTCAACGATCTTCGCGGTGTCGTCGACAAGCCGCAGCGCGGCAGCACGAATCCGCGCGCGCAGCACGTACTGATGCGGCGTCACGCCTGTCACGCGCTGAAACGTGCGAAGAAAATGGAATGCGCTCATGCTGGCCGCGCGCGCGAGCGTGTCGAGCGTGTGCACTTCGTGTGGCGCGTCATCGATCATCCGCGCAATCCGCGCGACGCGCGACGAAGCCGCCGCGGCAGGCGGCGGCACGCTCCCGCGATGCTCCGACGCGACGCTTAACGTCCTCGCCGCCAGTTCGACGACGAGTTCGTCCCACGGTGGTCGAATTGAACCGCTTGCCCCCGCGCACGCCCGGACCACGAGCGGCGCAAGCGCGCGCAGCGGCGGCACGCGTACCCTCCTGAACACGCGTTCGCCGCGGCGCATGCCGAGGTCCGCAGCGAGTTGTCCGAAATACGCGTCGGTATAGCTGACCGACACGCAGCGGTCGCCCGCGCCGTGACGATGGCCGCATTCGAAGCACTCGCCGGCATTGCCGAGCAGCAGCGAACCGGGCGTCAACAACTCGCGGCCGGCCGCCGCGCGATAACCGAACGATCCGGCGACGATCATCGCGATGCACACACCCGCGTGCTGCTCCTCGAACGGGCGGTCGCGCGGGCCGAACGTGCACAGCACGTCGCGGACCATCCAGCCTTCGCCCGACGCAAGCGGGCGCGCGCTCGTCTGGCCGCGCGCGCCTTCCAGCGTGCGCCGTGCCAGCGCCTCTTCCAGTTCTGCGGCAATTTTCCCCAAGATTTCACCTCGTCCCGGCCGGTACGCTTGTTTTATCACATTGACGGCGAACGCGGTTTCGCTGCGTGTGACCCTGACGACATCATCCCGGGAACACTGGAGAACGAACGATGAACGTGACTGAAGTAATCACTGAAGCACACGCGGCAGCCCGTTCCGAACAGGGCTTCGGCTCCGCGCTCGTGGCCGGCGGCCGCGCGGCCGGAATCGGCGAAGCAGACGATGCGTACGGCTGGCTCGCCGGAAGCTGGGAACTCGACGTGCTCCACTATCGCACCGACATGCGCGCACAGCGGTTGAAGGCCGAGGCGCATTTCACATGGGTGCTGGAAGGTCGCGCGGTGCAGGATGTCTGGATCATGCCGCCACGCAATGAACGCACACCGGCAAGCGGCCCGGACACGAACATGTATGGCATCACGGTACGCATCTGGGACGCAGCGTTGCGCGCGTGGCGCGTCACGTTTCTGAATCCCGTCACCGGCCAGCGCGATGAACTCATCGGCCGGCGCATCGGCGGCGATATCGTGCAGATCGGCACGCACGCGGACGGCACGCCGATCCGCTGGAATTTCACCGATATCACCCGCGATTCGTTTCACTGGACAGGTGTCGCACTTGAACCGGACGGCGTGACGTGGCGGCTCGAAGCCGAGTTCCTCGCACGCCGCATGCCCGGGTAATCGCGCTTCGCGGCGCGGCCGGTGCGCCGCGCCTTACAACCCTTTCGCGCGACGTTACCGTTCCTCGATCGCACGCAGCAGCGAGAGCGCGATGCCCCGCGCGGCCAGCCGGACATCATCGAGCGATGGAAACGACGGCGCGATCCGCAGATGCCGGTCGTCCGGATCGACGCCGTAAGGGTACGCAGCGCCTGCCGGCGTGAGCACGAGACCGGCCGCGGCCGCCAGCTCGACGGTTCGCTTCGCCCGCCCACGCGGCGCGTACAGGCTGATGAAGTAGCCGCCTTCCGGCTCGTTCCACGACACGTCCGGCACCCCGCCGAACCATTCGCCGAACACGCTTGCGACGGCATCGAACTTCGGCTTGAGCAGCGCCCGGTGACGGTCCATCAGTCGCTCGAGCCCCGCGCGATCGCGCAGAAAATGCACGTGGCGCAACTGGTTCAGCTTGTCCGGCCCGATCGTGCGCACCGCGGCATGTTTCTGCCACCACGCGATATTGCGCGGCGACGCAGCGAGGAACGCCACCGAAGCGCCCGCAAGCGTCACCTTCGAAAGCGATGCGAAGACGAGTGCACGATCCGGGTGCCCGGCGTTCGCACAGGCTTCGATCATGTCGGGTGTTGCGTGACGCGTTTCAGTCAGATGATGGAAGCGGTAAGCGTCATCCCACATCACACGGAAATCCGCCGCGGCGGTCTGCATCGACGCGAGGCGCTGCGTGACGTCACGCGACCAGCGTGCGCCCGTCGGGTTGCTGTAAAGCGGCACGCACCAGATGCCCTTGATCGTCGCGTCGTCACGTGCCCGGGCTTCGACGAAATCCATATCGGGGCCGTCGTCATTGAACGGCACGGCAATCATGCGGATACCCAGCGCCTCGCAGATCGCGAAGTGCCGGTCGTAACCCGGCGCGGGACACAGAAACGAAACGCTGTCCTGTTTGCACCACGCGTCGCCGTCAGGCATGCCGTGCAGCATCGCGAAGGCCAGCGCGTCGTGCATCAGTTCAAGACTGGAATTGCCGCCCGCGACGACCTGCGCGACCGGCACGTCCAGCAAAGCCGCACCGAACTCGCACGCCTCGGGCAGGCCGGATCCGTGCCCGTAATTGCGGCAATCGATTCCATCACGCGACAGGTAGCCCACCGAGCCTGCTTCATCGAGCAACGCGCGTGACAGGTCCAGCTGCTCGGGAGATGGCTTGCCGCGCGACATGTCGAGGCGCATTCCCAGTTTGCTGAAGTCGTCGTAGGTCGTCGGCATGGCGTTGGTCTACGGCCGCCCGGGCCGCGTCGAGTTGAAGTGCCGCCAGTATGCCGGTCACCCGGCGTTCAGACAAACGCGTTATATTGAATCTTTCGATCAGTTTTCCTGATATCGATGAAAGCACTTGATCTCGATGTTCTCTCGATGGTGGTCGCGATCGCGGACGCCGGCAGCTTCGTGCGCGGCGCGGCACTCGTGCATCGCTCGCAGTCGGCGTTGAGCATGCAGATCCGCGCGCTCGAGGAAACACTCGGCAAGCCGCTCTTCGTGCGCGGACCGCGCAACGTCACGCCGACGCAGGACGGCCTCGTGCTGATTGCGTACGCCCGTCAGATGCTCGCGTTGCGTGACGAAGCATGGGCCTCGATCGTTCACCCCGAAGTGAAGGGCCGCGTATCGATCGGCGTGCCGGACGACTACGCTTCATCGCTGCTGCCCGCGGTGTTGAGAAAATTTTCCGCGACGTATCCGAAAGTCGAGATTCAGGTCATGGGTTTGCCGAGCAGCGCACTCGCACCGCTCGTGCGCGACAACAAGATCGACCTTGCGTGCATCACGCGCGTGAAAGGCCTCACCGGCGACTTTATCCGCTTCGAACCGATGGTGTGGGCAGGTGCCGCGACGGGGCGCGAAATCTGGAAGGAACGGCCGCTGCCCATCGCGGTATTCGGCGTGGGCAGCGTGGCGCGTGCGAACGCGATTCATGCGCTGCAGCGCGCGAAAATCGCCTATCGCACGTCGTATGAAAGTCCGAGTCTGATGGGGCTATTCAGCATGGTCGAGGCGGGTCTCGCGGTGGCGCCCCTCGCCCGCTGCGCGGTGCCGCCGCACCTCGTGCAACTGGGGCGCACGCACGGTCTGCCGAAGCTGCCCGAGCTCGAAATCGTGCTGGCGCGCAGCACGCGTTCGAACCGTCCACCGTGCGACTTTCTCGCCGAACAGATCCTGACCGACCTGCACGTCTAGCAGACAGGCCCGGACACGCTCATTCACCCTCGCCGAGTTGCGCGAGCAGTTCCTGCAGCTTTTCGACATGCCGCAACAGCAGATGCCGGTGCTTCTCGATCTGTTCGAGCCGCCCGGTGAGATCGGCGTGCACGTGGCCGTCGATATCGGTTGCGGCGAGCACGTCTTCCACTTTCGCGCGCACGGCCGCCAGTTCGATGGGCGGATGGTTCAGGTAACGCTCGAAACGTCGCACGTCCTGCACCGCGAGATCACGCAGCTTGCGGAAATGCGCCAGACGACGATGCGCCTCCGCACCGAACGCCTCTTCTTCGACGCGTTTTGACGGCGCCGGTTGTCCAAAGATCGGCTCGGGCGGGCGCAACACCGACTTCTTGCGCACCGGATGCGCGGTGCCGCGAAAACGCGCACGCGGCGATTCGTTGTCGATCGCCGAACGTGCGCTATCGGGAATATCGCCCGCTGCACGCGGTGTATCCATCCACCCGGACGGCAGGCCCGTCACCGCTTCGACGCCGCGCACGAATTCCTCGCTGAATTCACGCTGGCCCGCCAGCATCAGTTTCAGATAGCTCGCGGAGAACGTCATCATCCGCGCAAGACGTGCCGCTGCACCCACCTCGTGGGTCAGCAGAACCAGGTTGGCCCGCCAGACCGCGAGCTGGGCGTCGTCAGAATCTTCCATCGCCGGGTCATCCATCTTTTCTCCCCCGATGTCGTCGTCGCGCCACCGCACGGCCCGCGCCGCGCGTGTCATCTGCATGAAGGGTAGTCGCATCGCCATGCTGCACGCAACCCGCGCGTGGGCGGACGTTGCGCTTCTGCATTGCAGCGGCTCGCAGTGCGCATGGCGTGCTGGATTGACCTGGGTGAACGGCTTGCGTTCCTTGCGCGTCGAAATGAGGCCCCGATGAAGCGCGCGTTCGCGCCGGGGGCCCCCAGGACTGGACTTTGAATTGCTGGCGCGCTCCATGCTTGTTTTGCGCCGCAGCAATGAACTTCAGACGGCTGCCAGAACGCGTGCCATCGCAGTTTTTACCAGCGTTTCAAGCAGCGGTTCGACCTGGGCTGCCCGTTTTTCGTCATATGAATAGGGCATTTCTTCCTGCATGTACGTAATTTGCGTCAGTTCGAGCTGAACCGCGTGCACGCCCTTCTCCGGCTGGCCGTAGTGACGCGTGATGTAACCGCCCTTGAAACGGCCATTCGCCACGCCCGTGTAACCGCCGTGCGCCGTGACCATGCCGGCCAGTTCATCGGCGAGCCCCGGTGCGGCGCTCGCGCCGTTCGACGTGCCGAAGTTGAAATCCGGCAGACGTCCTTCGAAAAAACGCGGCACGTGCGAGCGGATCGAGTGTGCTTCCCACAGCAGCACCTTGCCGTGTTTTGCCTTGAGCGCCGCGAGCTCACGCTCGATGGCTTCGTGATACGGCTTCCAGTACGCGTCGCGGCGACGTGCGGTTTCGGCGTCGTCCGGCAGATGGCCTTCGCGATAGAGCGGCTCCTTGTCGAACGTATCGACAGGCAGCAGTCCGGTCGTGTCCTGGCCCGGATAGAGGTTCGCGCCGTCGGGCGGACGGTTCAGGTCGATCACATAGCGCGCGTACACCGGCATCAGGATCGATGCGCCGAGGCGCGCGGCGAACGCATACAGACGGTCGAGATGCCAGTCGCAATCGTCGGTGCGGGCGGCTGCTGGCGTCATGGTGGCGGCAATGTCGTCGGGAATGCGCGTGCCTACGTGCGGAATCGAAATCAGGAGCGGCAGGCTTCCCTGATGCAGCGAGAAAACCGGCGTGGAATTCGATGCAGTCATGTCAGTCCAGGATCAGTTCAAGGTCAATTCGTGCGGTTCACGGGCAGTTCCGGCATCCTGTTCCACCCTTCGTGAATGCATTCAGTGGATCATTTCAGCAGTTCGGCGAGTGCGCTGCGGTACTGCGACCACGCGCGTTCCTCGTCGCGATGCCTGCGGTTATCGACCACCTTGTCGCCGCCCGTATAGACATCGCGCACCGGCGTCTCGCCGTGTTCACAGAATACGACACCTGAGAGCCATGCGTCGGGCGCATGCTCCGCGATGCTGGCATGGTTCGCATCGAGCACGAGCCAGTCCGCGCGATGGCCGGCCTGCAACGCACCCACCGCGCGCCCGGTGGCACGCGCGCCGCCTTCGAGCGCCGCGCCGAAAAGCCGGTCGGCCACGTGCGTCGCATCGGCCGAAGCCAGCACGTTGCGCTGACGCCGCGACAGACGTTGCCCGTATTCGAGCAGCCGCAATTCCGAACGCCAGTCGACGCCGATATGGCTGTCCGATCCGATACCGAAGCGCCCGCCTGCTTCGAGGTATTCCTGGGCGGGAAAAATACCGTCGCCTAGATTCGCTTCCGTCGTGAGACAGAGGCCTGTCACGGCGCCGCTCTGTGCCAGCGCGACGGTCTCCGCCGCATCGACGTGCGTCGCGTGCACGAGGCACCAGCGCGAATCGACGTCGAAGCGGTCAAGCAGCCACTGCACCGGCCGCGCACCCTCGCTTTCGAGGCAGGCGTCGACTTCGGCGGTCTGCTCCGCGATATGGATGTGCACCGGTGCGCGCGGCAGCATCGCATCGAGTCCGGCCAGCAGCGCGCGCAGCGAATCGCCGGAGACCGCGCGCAGCGAATGCGGCGCGACGCCGTAGCGTAGCGACGCGTCTTCGGGACGCGCCGTGCGCAGGCGATCCAGCAGATCGAGCAGGCTCCCGGGCGTGTTGATGAAGCGCCGCTGGTCGTCGCGCGGCGCGAGCGCGCCAAAGCCGCTGTACTGGTAAAGCACGGGCAGCATCGTCATGCCGATGCCGCTTGCCTTCGCCGCATCGACGACGCGTTCAGCCAGTTCCGCCATGCTCGCGTAACGGCTGCCGTCGGGCGCGTGATGCACGTAGTGGAATTCGCACACGGACGTGTAGCCCGCCTTCAGCATTTCGATGTAGAGCCACTGCGCGATGGCGGCGAGCCCTTCGGGAGAAATGCGCGCGGCGAAACGATACATCAGGTCGCGCCAGCTCCAGAACGTATCGGTGGCGTTGGCGCGGTATTCGGTGAGACCGGCCATCGCGCGCTGGAACGCGTGCGAATGCAGATTCGGCATGCCGGGTATCACGGGGCCCGCGGCACGGGCAACACCAGTCGATGCTGTTGTGCTGTCCGGCGTCACGGCTGTCAGCATGCCGGCCGCGTCCCATTCGAGCAGCACGTTGCGACGCCAGCCGCCTGGCAGATACGCGTGGTCGGCGAACAGCGATTGAACGGATTGAGTCATCGTCGAACCTTGTGAAGAGTGCCTGCGCGGTCCGGCGTCAGGCGCTGCGCCGTGTATAAACCGTCTCGCCCGCGCGCACGACGCGCGCGCACAACGGACGGCCGATCCAGTATGCGAGTTCCGCGAGCGTGTCGACAGACCACACCGCGAAATCCGCCTGGCGCCCCGCTGCCAGCGTGCCGTGTCGCGCGGCCTGGCCGAGCGCGCGCGCCGCGTGCGTCGTCACGCCTTGCAGCACTTCGGGTACGGTCATGCGAAAGAGCGTCGTCGCCATGTTCATCATCAGCAACAGCGAGGTCGTGGGCGATGTGCCGGGATTGCTGTCGGTGGAAATCGCGATCGGCACGCCGTGACGGCGCAGCAGGTCGATGGGCGGCAACTGCGTCTCGCGAATGAAGTAATACGCGCCCGGCAACAGCACGGCGACCGTGCCCGACGCCTTCATCGCGGCTACGCCTGTTTCGTCGAGAAATTCGAGGTGATCCGCGGAGAGCGCACGATGTCGTGCGGCCAGCGCGGTGCCCCCGCTGTTCGACAACTGCTCGGCGTGCATCTTCACAGGTAGCCTGTGGCGCTCCGCCGCTTCGAACACGCGCTCGCTGTGCGCGAGCGAAAAACCGATGCGTTCGCAGAACACGTCGACGGCGTCGACGAGACCTGCATCGGCAAGCACGGGCAACATGCGCTCGCAGACTTCGGTGATGTAGTCGTCGGCGCGGCCGGCGAATTCCGGCGGCAACGCGTGCGCGCCAAGAAACGTCGTGTAGACGGAAACGGGATAACGTTCGCCGAGGCGACGCGCGACGCGCAGCATCTTGCGCTCGCTCGCCAGATCGAGACCGTAGCCGGACTTGATTTCAACCGCTGTGACGCCTTCGGCGAGCAGCGGTTCGAGGCGCGCAGCCGACTGGCGGAACAGCGTGTCTTCGTCGGCGGCACGCGTCGCGCGCACCGTCGAGACGATGCCGCCGCCCTGCTTCGCGATTGCTTCGTAGCTCACGCCGGCAAGGCGTTGTGCGAATTCATCGGCGCGCTGGCCGCCATACACGAGATGCGTATGGCAATCGACGAGGCCCGGCGTCACCCACGCGCCGCCCAGGTCTTCGCGTGGCCACGTTTCGTATTCTTCGGGAAGTGCATGCGACGCGCCGAGCCAGGCGATCTGGCCATCGCGCACGGCGATCGCCGCATCGGGAATGGTCTGATCCGGATCGCCTTGCGGGCAGAGATTCAGGTGATGCCAGACGGTGTGCTTCATCGCGTGCTCATTGCCATGTGGATGCGAAAAAAACACGGCTTCGAGAAATCGAAGCCGTGTCCGTCATGCGTAGCGAACGCCGATCGCGAGCACCGCGCCCGCTTTTGCGTCTGCCTCCGCGCACTTGACCGCGCACGCCAGCGCGTGCGGGGCGTCGATACGCAGCGTGTCGTTGTCCGTGAGATGAAACGGCGCGTGCCCGTCGAGTGTGATTTCAACCGGACCCGCGGCGCAGAACAGCAACACGACGTCCGCTGCCAGCGTATGTTGCGATTCGCCGCGCCAGACTTCGACGTCGCCCGTTGCCGCGCCACGCCGCACCATCAGGTTGAAGTCGCGCGTCGCGCCATC
Organism: Paraburkholderia gardini; assembly: GCF_907164545.1. Taxonomy (NCBI): domain Bacteria; kingdom Pseudomonadati; phylum Pseudomonadota; class Betaproteobacteria; order Burkholderiales; family Burkholderiaceae; genus Paraburkholderia; species Paraburkholderia gardini. Next base: position 57,907 of record NZ_CAJQZB010000037.1, read on the forward strand.
GACAAGCCGCGCATCGATCGATGCCTCGCCTGTAAAGCGCGCGATATCGAGCGGCTGCGTCAACGCATGCGTGTGACCTTCGGCGTCATCGAGCAGCATGCCCGCGCCCGAGAGCAGCACGAGCGTGCGGTCGATGCCAGCGAAACGCGAGAACGGCCCCGGCTGCGCCACATCGGCGACGCTCACGCGCCACACGAACGTATCGAGCGCCGCACCTTCCGGCTGGACCACGACTTCCCGCGTGACGCCGCCGCTGTTCTTCCACGGCGACGCCACGAGATCGACGCCGCGCAGCAACGACACCTGCGTCGTATTCAACGCGTGCGCCATCGATCAGCGGCCGAGCATCGGCAGATTGAGACCCGCCTCGCGCGCCGTTTCCCGCGCAAGTTCATAGCCGGCATCCGCGTGACGCATCACGCCCGTCGCTGGATCGTTGAACAGCACGCGGCCAAGACGCTCCTTCGCGGCATCCGTGCCGTCGGCGACGATCACGACGCCCGCGTGCTGGCTGAAGCCCATGCCGACGCCGCCGCCGTGATGCAGCGACACCCACGACGCGCCGCCCGCCGTGTTCAGCAGTGCGTTGAGAAGCGGCCAGTCGCTGACTGCATCCGAGCCGTCCTTCATCGATTCCGTTTCGCGGTTCGGGCTTGCAACCGAACCCGTATCGAGGTGGTCGCGGCCGATCACGACCGGCGCCTTCAGTTCGCCGTTCCTCACCATTTCGTTGAACGCCTGGCCGAGACGATAGCGATCCTTCACGCCGACCCAGCAAATCCGCGCCGGCAGCCCCTGGAACGCAATGCGTTCGCGCGCCATGTCGAGCCAGTTGTGCAGATGCGGATCGTCCGGAATCAGTTCCTTCACCTTCGCATCGGTCTTGTAGATGTCTTCCGGATCGCCCGACAGCGCGACCCAGCGGAACGGCCCCTTGCCTTCGCAGAAGAGCGGACGGATATACGCCGGCACGAAGCCCGGGAAATCGAACGCGTTTTCGACGCCCATTTCCAGCGCCATCTGGCGGATGTTGTTGCCGTAATCGAGCGTCGCCGCGCCGCGTTCCTGCAGCGTGAGCATCGCCTGCACCTGCTTCGCCATCGACTGCTTCGCGGGCAGCACGATGCTGTCCGGCACCGTCTTCTGACGCTCGCGCCAGTCCTCGACGTTCCAGCCCTGCGGCAGGTAGCCGTGAATCGGATCGTGCGCGCTCGTCTGGTCGGTCACGCAGTCAGGCGTGATGCCGCGCGTCACGCATTCGGCGAACACGTCGGCGGCGTTGCCGAGCAGACCGATCGAAACCGGCTTGCCGGCCTTCTTCGCTTCGTCGAGCATCGCGAGCGCTTCGTCGAGCGTCGCGGCCTTTTTGTCGACGTAGCGTGTCTTCAGACGGAAGTCGATACGCGTCTCGTCGCATTCCACGGCGATCATCGAGAAGCCTGCCATCGTCGCGGCGAGCGGCTGCGCGCCGCCCATGCCGCCGAGGCCGCCCGTCAGGATCCAGCGGCCCGACGGATCGCCGTTGAAGTGCTGGTTCGCGACCGAGAAGAACGTTTCGTACGTGCCCTGCACGATGCCCTGGCTGCCGATGTAGATCCAGCTGCCGGCCGTCATCTGGCCGTACATCATCAGGCCCTTGCGGTCGAGTTCGTGGAAGTGTTCCCACGTCGCCCAGTGCGGCACGAGATTCGAATTCGCGAGCAGCACGCGCGGCGCGTCGGCATGCGTCCTGAACACGCCCACCGGCTTGCCCGATTGAATCAGCAGCGTTTCGTCTTCGTTCAGGTCCTTGAGCGACTTGAGGATCTGGTCGTAGCAGTCCCAGTTGCGCGCGGCGCGGCCGATGCCACCGTACACCACGAGCGCATGCGGATGCTCGGCGACTTCCGGGTCCAGATTATTCTGGATCATGCGGTACGCGGCTTCCGCGATCCACGTCTTGCAGGTCTTTTCGCTGCCGCGCGGCGCGCGGATCGTGCGGGTCGGGTCGAGACGCGGATCGATATGTTTCGGGTTGTTCATGGTGATGGCCCTCAAATGCCCAGAGAGAAAGTTCAGAAGTGTCCGGTGAAGCGATAGCGGCTGCCGGGATGCCACAGGTTGGCCACCGAGGCGACCAGACCCTGCGACCACGTGCGTCGATGCAGTACGAGGCAGGCCTCCGTTTGACTCATGGTCAGGAGCTCACGGGTCTCGTCGTCCGCGGCGAGCGCCTCGATGCGGTACTCGACGCGCTGCAGCGGCGCGACGCGCACGAGATACTGGTTCGGCGTCGTGCGCGTGAAATCCTGCAACGCGTATTCGGGTGCAACCGACGGATTGACCCAGCGTTCTTCGAGCTGCACCGGCTCGTCGTTTTCGAAATGCAGCAGGCGCGAATGAAAGAGCGGATTGCCTGCGTTGACCTGCATTTCGCCCGCGAGCACCTCGTCGGCGATCGTCGCGCCGACGTGCAGCACGCTCGCGTGATAGCGATGGCCGCGCGCGACGATTTCGTCGGAGATGCTGCGGATCGCGACCAGCGTCGACTCGTACTTCGGCCGCGCGACGAACGTGCCGGAACCCTGCACGCGCGTGAGCACCTGCTCCGACGTGAGTTCGCGCAGCGCGCGGTTCACCGTCATGCGCGCGACGTTGAATTCACGTGCCAGTTCGTTTTCCGACGGGACCTGGTCGCCCTCCGACCACTCGCCCGCGTGAATGCGCCCGAGGATGAAGTCCTTGATCCCCTGATAAGCCGGTGCGTTCATGTCTCTTCGTGCTTGATGTGCTTACTGTTCGGACGCGAACGAGAACGGCGCGTGCGCCGCGATCGTGCCGTTCTGCACCAGACGCGTAATCGCGACGATGTCCGGCGAGAAGTAATGATCGAGCTCGTAATGCGCGACTTCGCTGCGCACGGTCTGCATCACACGCTGCAGGCTCGGGCTCGTCTGGTGCGGCGCGCGCAGGTCGATACCCTGCGCCGCGGCCAGCAGTTCGATCGACAGGATGTTCGCGGTGTTCTCCGCCATGTCGGCGAGCTTGCGCGCGGCGAACGTCGCCATCGAAACGTGATCTTCCTGGTTCGCCGAAGTAGGCAGCGAATCCACCGAAGCCGGATGCGCGAGCGTCTTGTTTTCCGAAGCGAGCGCCGCGGCCGTGACGTGCGCGATCATGAAGCCGGAGTTCACGCCGCCATCGCGGACGAGGAACGGCGGCAGGCCCGACAGCGTCGCATCGATCAGGAGCGCGATGCGGCGCTCCGCGAGCGCGCCGATTTCGGCGACGGCGAGCGCGAGGTTGTCCGCCGCGAACGCGACCGGCTCGGCGTGGAAGTTACCGCCCGACAGCACTTCGCCCGTATCCGGGAAAATCAGCGGGTTATCGGACACCGCGTTCGATTCGATCAGCAGCACGTCGGCGGCGTGACGCATCTGGTCGAGGCACGCGCCCATCACCTGCGGCTGGCAGCGCAGGCTGTACGGATCCTGCACCTTGTCGCAATCGGCGTGCGAGACGTTGATCGCCGAGCCGTCGAGCAGCGAGCGGTACGCCGCCGCCGCATCGATCTGACCTTGATGGCCGCGCAGCGCGTGGATACGGTGATCGAACGGCTTGACCGAACCCATGGCCGCGTCGACCGACAGCGCGCCGGAGACGAGCGCGGTGCGGAACAGATCTTCGATCGCGAACATGTTGTAGAGCGCGAGCGCGGTGGACGCCTGCGTGCCGTTGAGGAGCGCGAGGCCTTCCTTCGCCTGCAGTGTAAGCGGCTTGAGACCGGCGACGCGCAGGCCTTCGATGGCCGCCGCGCGCTCGCCGCGAATGAACACTTCGCCGATGCCGAGCAGCACGCCCGACATGTGCGCGAGCGGCGCGAGGTCGCCCGATGCGCCGACCGAACCCTTCACCGGAATCACCGGCAGCACGTCGGCGTTGAACAGCGTGAGCAGCGCGTTCATCACTTCGCGACGGATGCCCGAATGACCGCGGCCGAGGCTCGACAGCTTCAGCGCCAGCAAGAGACGCACCACCGGACGCGACATCGGCTCGCCCACGCCGACCGCGTGCGACAGCACGAGATTGCGTTGCAGCAGTTCGAGCTGGTCGTGCGGGATGTGCGTGCTGGCCAGACGACCGAAGCCGGTATTGATGCCATACGCCGGCTCGCCCTTCGCGGCGATGTCCGCGACGGCCTGCGCGCCGGCGTCGATGGCCGCGAAGCTGGCCGGGTCGAGTTCAAGCGTGAGCTGCTCGCGGGCAATCACGCGGAGTTGCTTGAGGGTCAGGCTGCCGGGCGTAAGAATCATGATGAGAAATCCTGTCTATACAATTGAGTTTGAAGTGTAGCGTTGCGCTCTTGTCTATACAACTTGTTTTTGTGAGATTGGGACCAGGGGTTTCCAGTAGAAGCAGAGGAGTTCTGCTCCACCGGCCCTTCCCGCTTGCGGCGGACGCGCCTTGCGCTGGCTGCTCGTGTCATCGGCCAGCGCCATAACTTGTATATACACCTGCTCCATCAGGGCTCGCAACCGGACAAAAAACGGACGCCCGGACGGCATCGGCATCGTATTTATTGACTAAAAATCAATATTCATTTGAGACGCAGCCACTTTTTGACAAAGTCCGCTGGACGGATACTGGATGCCTCTCATCGCGAATCAACCAGCAGGAGTCAGGTCATGAAAGTTTTCGTCACGGGCGCAGCGGGCTTTATCGGCGGTTCCATCGCGGCGGGCCTCGTGCGCGCCGGGCATCAGGTCACGGGGCTCGTGCGCCGTCCCGAACAGGCCGAGGCGCTCAGGCGTCTGGGCATCGAACCCGTTATGGGCGACCTCGACGACCGCGCGTTGCTCATCGCGCAGGCACAGGCCGCCGACGGCGTCATCAACGCCGCCAGCAGCGATCATCGTGGCGCCGTCGAGGCGCTGATCGAAGGCCTTGCCGGCTCAGGCAAGCCGTTTCTGCATACGAGTGGTTCGAGCATCGTCGGCGATGCGTCGGGCGGCGAAGGCACCGATGCGATCCATTACGAAGACCGTCTGCCCGCGCCGACCGCCGACAAGGCGCCGCGCGTCGCGATCGACAACCTCGTGCTCGACGCCGCCCATCGTGGCATCCGCTCGAGCGTGCTGTGCAACACGCTCATCTACGGTCACGGCGCGGTGCCGGGTACGCAAAGCGTGCAGCTGCCGCGTCTGCTGCGTCAGGCGCAAAAAAGCGGCGTGGTGCGGCACGTGGGCAGCGGCGGCAACATCTGGTCGAACGTGCATATCGACGACGTCGTCGAACTCTATCGTCTCGCGCTCGAAAAATCGCCGGCCGGCACGTTCTATTTCGTCGAAAGCGGCGAAGCGATGTTCCGCGACATGACCGCGGCGATGGCCGACGCGCTCAAGCTCGGCAAGCCACAGGACTGGCCGCTCGAAGAAGCGAAGCAGGAATGGGGTTATGAAATGGCGTCGTACGGGCTCGGCTCGAACAGCCGCGTGCGCGGTACGCGTGCCCGCACATTGCCTGGCTGGAAACCGCGGCATACGTCGGTGATCGACTGGATTCGTAACGAGATGGTGAGCACGCCGTAAGCTGCCCGAGGGGCAAATGAAGGAAGCCGTGACATGCGTGCAACATCGCACGTTCGCGTAGCGGATCCGTAAGCTCAACTCGATAGAATTGCGCTCATTATCTGGCGCGTTGTGTCGCCGGGCGCGGATTCCCGATGTTCATTGCACTCAATTTCGACTGGCTGACCAACCTTCTCGCGATCCTGTTCATCGTGGCGTGCCTCTATGATGTACGCCACGATGAATACGGCACGTTGACGCTATCCGCCGCCGCGATGGGGCTCGCCGTGATGGCGATCGAGTTTTTCCTCAAGCCCGCATTCGAAATGGCGCTGTAAGTCGCGGCGATTTATAACGCGCAGCGAGCGCGCCACGCTCAGGCTTTCTTCTGCTGCTGCCGCCCGTCGCCTTCGTAGCGATCGTGATGGCGCATCCAGTCCATCATGCCATTCGTTTCGTTACGCCCTTCAGGCGCGGCGTCGAGGAACGCGTACGTGCCGGCCATCGGCTCGTCGCCGCGCGCATACCGCGAGAACGTGTGATACACGACGCCGTCTTCATCCTTGTAGAACGCACTCAGCCCGTGCATTTCGTCGCATTCGAAATCCTGCACGCCGAAGTTGTAGAAGACCTTGCCCGCCTTCTTCTGATCGTCGGTGAACGACACGTTGTAGTCGTAGTTGAAATCGCTTTGCGCCGACGACACCCAGCGGAACTTCCAGCCCATTCTCTTTTTGAACGCTTCGAGTTTCGCGAGCGGCGCACGCGAAACCGCCACGAACGACACATCGTGATGTTCGAGATGCAAAAGCGCGCCATCGGTGTGATCCATGCCGAACGAGCAGCCCGGGCAGCCCTCTTCCCAGTCGGGTCCGAACATGAAGTGGTAGACGAGCAGCTGGCTGCGTCCATCGAACAGTTCAGCGAGCGTCTGGCGGCCCTGCGGCGTATCGAATGTGTAGTTCTTCCCGACCTTCACCCACGGCAGTGCAAGGCGCTTGCGGTTCAGTTCGTCGCGTGCGCGTGTATAAGCCTTTTCGTGTGCAAGATGCGCGCGCTGCGCGGCGATCCATTCTTCCCTTGAAACGATTGTGTGCGGTTCCATATGCGCGTCCTCCGTATCGGGTCAGGCAAACAGGTGTTCGAGCGCGTCGAGCACATCCGTCCAGCCGGACCGGTGACTGTCACGCGCGGCTTCGTCGACGAACTGCTCGTGCGTGAGCGTAAGAAGAGTTGCGTCGCCATCGCGCCTCAGCACGATCGTGACGAGTGATTCGCGTTCGGGCGTCGTGATCCACGCCCACGTGAACACCAGTTTCGTGCCGGGCACGATCTCGCGATATTCGCCGCTGACGTCGTTCGTTCCGCCATCCGGCGCGTGCATGATCACGTGAAACCGGCCGCCCACGCGCACGTCCATTTCGGCGTGCGTGACCTTGTTGCCCATCGGGGTCCACCACATCGCTATTTGCGCCGGGTCCGTCCAGGCGCGCCAGACTTTTTCGGGCGAGGCGTTGATGCGGCGCTGGATCGTAAGACTGGGTCGGGTGAGCATGCGTCTTTCTCCACAAAGGCAGCAAGTCGATCGAGCTGATCAGTCCAGAAGCGCTGGTAGCGGGTGAGCCATTCCATCGCTTCCTCCATGGGCGCGGGCGCGAGCCGGCACGCAACGGTGCGTCCGGTTTTCGTGCGCGTGACCAGCCCCGCTTCGGACAGCACGTCGAGATGCTTCATCACCGCCGGCAGCGACATCTCGAACGGCGCGGCGAGCTCGCTCACCGACAGGTCGTGCTGGCCGGAAAGGCGCGCGAGCATCGCACGCCGCGTAGGATCCGCCAGCGCGGAAAACGTGCGGTCCAGAGCCGTGTCCATATACTTAACCATGAAGTTAAGTATAGACGATGAAGCCGGCATGTCAAGAGAACCTGCGACGCCTCAAATCGGCATAGGGGACGGCCATGAGGCCGTACCCCTGCCACACCACCCGGCATGCGGGTCCGCACCGGGCGGTTCGGGAAGTTGAGGTTATGAGAGTCGGGGTACAC
>NZ_CAJQZB010000038.1:0-62316 GCF_907164545.1 Paraburkholderia gardini
CCGCGCCGCCGTCGCGCACCGTCTTGCGGCCGATCAGGTCGTTCGCCTGGATCGCGGTCGTGCCTTCGTAAATCGGCAGGATGCGCGCGTCGCGGTAATACTGCGCGGCGCCCGTCTCCTCGATGAAGCCCATGCCCCCGTGTACCTGCACCCCCAGGCTCGTCACGTCGATGGGGGGGCCGTAGCCGTAGCTGTAGCTGTAGCGCACAAGATTGCGCCCATTGAGGCAGGCCACCCCCGCGACCGGATCACCTCGCGGCTGACATCTTCTGCCATGCCCCGGGGCCGACGGAGCATGCGTCGCCGCTCAGGTCATCGTGCGGTACGTCTTCGGCGTGCTGCCGGTCCACTGCCGGAACGCCCGGTGAAACGCGGTCGTATTGCCGAAGCCGATGTCGTATGCAATCGACGCGATCGCGTCCGTCGATCCGGTCAGGCGTTGAATGGCGATATCGCGACGGACTTCGTCCTTGACCGCCTGGAACGTCGTGCCTTCCGCAACGAGCCGCCGGCACAGCGTGCGGACAGAAAAATGCAGATGTCGCGCGACGACTTCGATGGTGGGAATCGCCGGCAGACACGCTGCAAGGTATTGGCGCGTGCGGTTGCACACCAGTTGCTCGGCGAGCGAAACGAAGATCCAGTCCTCAGGCGCACGCGCGAGGAATTTTTTCAGATCGGGTTTGCGCTGTCTGATCGCCATATCGAGGTACGTCGCATCGAACGACATGAGTGTGCGCGCGCAACCATACTGGACAGGTCCAGGGAAGAGATAGAGGTAGTCGCCGGCACGCGCCGGGCGCGGGCAATCGAACGCCACGCTGGAGAGCGGAATCTTCTCGCCGATCAGCCACGATGCCACCCCGTGCGCGAGCTTCAGCATCAACTCGCGGCCGAGCGTGCCGAAGCCCGGACCTTCGGGATCCGGGACAAGCTCGATGTGACAGAGCGCGCCTTCGCGCCGCGATTCGAGCCTGAAGTCATCGACAATCAGATGGAAGAACTGGCCGAACCGGTGCATCGCGATTTCGAGCCGGGGCGCATCGAGCAGGCTCAGGCAGAGATACTTCAGCGTGCCGTTGCGAAGCGGCCGGCTGAAGATGCCAGGCATTTCGTCGTCGAGTTCGATCGCCAGCCGGCGATACAGCGTCGAAAACTGCTCCCGCGTCACGCGAGCCGCAGGTTCACGCAGCAGCTCGCACGGGATGCCGGATTGCCCGGCCATCCGCTCGATCGCGACCGGATCGGCGCCCGCCAGAAATCCGTTGACGAGCGATATGGGGACGGTGCCTGAGAACTGATTCAATTGGTGAACGCCGGATCAAAACGCATTGCCCTCTCCGGACGGCATCGTTTCTGCCGACGCCTTCCGCTTCCCGTGCCTGTCCCAGCCCGCCGGCCCTGTCGCCCGAACGGCTGGAACGCGACGTTGTCGCCGCCCTTGAACTGGAGCATCGCACACGCTTCGTCAGGCGTGGCAATCCGCAGGTTGAGCGCAAACGAAAATCATACCAGGGTATGGGCATGCCCGGTGCACGAGAACGCCTGAAGCGGACGGATCGCGGTGCCCCCGGCGTCCCGATTCATGGCAACCGTTGCCGCTTCAGCGGATGGACGACGGATGACGTGCGAGCGCAGTCACCTTCACGGTCATAAAAGGAAACAACGGCAGACCTGAAAGGATCGTATGCAATTCGTCGTGCGAGTCGACATCGAAAACGCTGTAGTTCGCATACTCACCGACAACGCGATGTAGCTGTTGCCACTTGCCCTGGCGCTGGAGCTCCTGTGAGTACGCCTTTTCTCTTGCCTTGATTTCGTCGGCCTGAGCCACCGGCATATCGTGGGGCAGGTGCACATCCATTCTTACGAGATAGAGCATGGGTTTCTCAACAGAAAAAGTGGAGATCTCTCAGATCCAGCTGAACAACAACCGGAACGGGCCCAAGTGGTTGCCGCCGGTTTGTCCGAGCGCTCAGCTACTTTTGTCGCGACGATAGAAAGCGAGCTTTTCTTCATCGATATGCAGGCCCAGACCCGGCCCTTCTGGCAGATGAAGATCGAAGTCCCGGTATTGCGGGCGCGCGGTGACGATGTCGTCTTTCAACAGGAGTGGCCCAAACAACTCAGTACCCCACGCAAGTTGCGGGAGAGCAGCGAACCCGTGTGCCGATGCAATCGACCCAATACTGCCCTCGAGCATCGTGCCGCCATACAGCGAAACGCCCGCTGCATCCGCAATGGCAGCGGTACGCATCATTCCATAGATGCCACCGGATTTCGCAATCTTCAAGGCAAAGACATCCGCACATGCTCCGCGCACGAGTTCAAGGGCATCCTCCGGGCCTGTCACTGCTTCGTCGGCCATGATGGGCACGATGAAACGCGCGGCAAGTCTGGCGAGTGCTCCGCGCTGTTCTCTCGGAGTGGGTTGCTCGATGAGGTCAATACCGGCCGCTTCGAGCGCTTCGATCCCGAGCGCTGCGTCAGCCTCGTTCCAGGCCTGATTCACGTCTACGGTCACTCTGGCGCGGTCGCCGAGCGCGGCCTTGATTTTCGATACGTGCGCTACGTCATCACGAACGCTGCGACGGCCGATCTTCAGCTTGAAAGTGTTGTGGCGACGTTCCGCAAGCAGCATTTCTGCTTCATCGATGTCGCGCTGGGTATCGCCGCTTGCGAGCGTCCAGAGGACCGGAAGGGTCTTGCGGACCACGCCGCCAAGCAGCGTTGAAACTGGAACGCCCAGGCGCTTGCCCTGAGCGTCTAGCAGAGCGGTTTCCATTGCGCACTTGGCAAACCGGTTTCCCCGGGCAACCTTGTTCAGCCGGAGCATTGCGTCGTTGATGTTGGTCGCATCCTGCCCAACGATTGCAGGCGCAAGATAAGTGTCGATGGTCAGCTTGATGCCTTCGGGACTCTCGTCACCGTAAGACAGACCGCCAATCGTGGTGGCTTCGCCAATACCCTCGATGCCATCGCTTGAGCGCAGACGGACGATGACGAGGGTCTGTTGCTGCATCGTCGCCATTGCGAGCTGGTGCGCGCGAATGGTTGGGAGATCAACCAGAATCGCTTCGACGGATGTGATTTGGACGTTCATACCTGGAATGTTGGAGTTGGTGAGTGACTGAAGTATTGCGCGCCCAATAATCGACTGTCCAACACCATCGACGTCTGGTATCATACCCCCGAGGTATGGCGACCATCACCGCCCGAATTCGTTGCGAGGCGCATGGGGTGTCCGTTCCTCTTCATATAGCCGATAGATAAGTTCAAGCAGCTCCCGAATGTCCCGCGACTCGTCGAGCATGCGCATGCTCATGATGACGGGTGATACCAGAGTGGGATCGTCGAGTGCCTTGTAGCTCACATCATCTCGCTTCAGGCCGTATACGCTACTCGGAACGACAGAAATTCCTTCCCCCGCTGCGACGAGCCCTAGCGCAATCTGCAACTCTCGTACTTCATATATCCGGCGCGGCTTGAGCGCACGGTCTTCGAATGCCGAAAGCACCTGGTCTGCATAACTGGGACGCGGCGCCTTCGGGAAGATGATCAGCGTCTCGTTGACCAGGTCGCCAAGAGCGAGAACGGCCTTGACGAGTGAGAGCGGATGACCCTCCGGGAGAGCAACAATCATCTTCTCCTCGCGAAGAATCACCCGGCGGATGTGCGCGTCCTCAAGTCGGATACGGCCAAACCCGACATCAATCTGCCCGTCCTTCAGCGCCCGGATCTGGTCCATCGTCGACATCTCGTGGAGGCTGAGTTCGACGGTAGGGTTTTCGTCGCGGAAGCGCCGGATGATCTTGGGCAGCATTCCGTACAACGTGGAACCCACGAAACCGACCGAGAGACTGCGCTCGATATTACCCACGCGCCTCGTCATCGATTCGAGTTCGGATGTCTGAGCCAGCAACTGGACGGCGTGTGCGTAGAAGAACTTACCCGTTTCCGTCAACTTCAGCGGGCGCGAGTCGCGCTGAAAAAGCTGCACCTCAAGAATCTCTTCGAGTTGCTGAATCTGACGGCTCAAGGGCGGTTGAGCCATGTGCAGTCGCTGTGCCGCGCGCGTGAAATTGCGTTCCTCGGCTACCGCGACGAAATAGCGAAGATGCCGCAGCTCCATCTCAATACCTCGTGGATATAGACCGATACTAAATCAGTGTTGGACGAGGCATTCTGGCGTCCATTATTCTGCTTTCACACTCTGTTTCAGCACTCGATTATACCTCTCAAGCATATTTAAACGGGCGCTAAACCAAGGGTTAACCCCACGAGAAAATAGAGATTCAGGAGCAGACATGAGCGTAAAAGTGTTCGATTCGAAGGAAGCGCAGGACCTGCTGAAGGCCGCTGCCAATCTCGGAAGCCAGGATGGCGATGCTCGCGCAAAGCAGATCGTCCATCGCCTGCTGGGCGACCTGTTTAAGGCCATTGACGACCTCGACATGACGCCCGACGAAATCTGGGCCGGCGTTCGCTACTTCAACAAGCTCGGTCAGGACGGCGAAGCCGCGCTGCTTGCCGCTGGTCTCGGTCTGGAGAAATATCTCGACATTCGCATGGACGCAGAGGACAAGGCGGCCGACATCACCGGCGGCACGCCGCGCACAATCGAAGGTCCGCTGTATGTCGCCGGTGCACCCGTGCGTGATGGCGTATCGAAGATTGACATCAATCCGGACCAGGATGCAGGTCCGCTGGTCATCCGCGGCACGGTAACCGGCCCCGACGGCAAGCCTGTCGCAGGCGCGGTAGTCGAATGCTGGCACGCCAACTCAAAAGGCTTCTATTCGCACTTCGACCCGACCGGCGCGCAGAACGAGTTCAACCTGCGCGGTGCGGTCAGCACGGGTGTCGACGGCAAGTACGAATTCCATACGTTGATGCCGGTCGGCTACGGCTGTCCGCCGCATGGCGCCACCCAGCAGCTGTTGAACGTGCTTGCCCGTCATGGCAACCGTCCCGCGCATGTGCACTTCTTCGCCACCACCGACAAGTACCGCAAGCTGACGACGCAAATCAACATCGAGGGCGACCCGTTGATCTGGGACGACTTCGCCTACGCCACGCGTGAAGACCTGATTCCCCACGTGGTCGAAAAGACCGGCGGCGTCGCGCTGGGCATGAAGGCCGACGCGTACAGGGAAATCGAATTCAACATCGAGTTGACCCCGCTGGTTCAGGGCAAGGATAACCAGGTGGTCCATCGCCTGCGTGCATCAGCCACGGCGTAACCGCCCGACGCGGCGGCCACGTCGTACCCCTGCTGCCGCTCAATTCTCCGCAAGATTCCTTCGACACCGATGCGCGTGTTCCACAACCTGGAGCACGCGTGGGGAGAACACCCATGTCCGCCATTATCGACAAAGCCAGGCAGCTGGATGAACTGCTGCACACCGCCGTTCAGGACGACAGGCAAAACGGCGTATTCCGTTGCCGCCGTGACATCTTCACGAACGCCGATCTGTTCGAGCTCGAGATGAAACATATCTTCGAGAGCAACTGGGTATATCTCGCCCATGAAAGCCAGATTCCGGACAACAACGACTACTACACCACCTGGATTGGCCGCCAGCCCGTGGTTGTTACGCGCGACAGGAACGGTGAACTGCACGCGGTCATTAACGCCTGTGCGCACAAGGGCGCGATGCTGTGCCGGAAAAAGCATGGCAACAAGGGCACCTTCACCTGCCCGTTCCACGGCTGGAGCTTCGCCAACACCGGCAAGCTGCTGAAAGTGAAGGATGTGAAGACCACTGAATACCCGGTGCAATTCAATACCAGCGGCTCGCACGACCTGAAGAAAGTGGCTCGCTTCCAGAGCTATCGCGGTTTCCTGTTCGGCAGCCTCAATGCAGACGCGCAGCCGCTGGAAGACTACCTCGGCGAGACCAGGGTCATCATCGACCAGATCGTCGACCAGGCTGCAAACGGGCTGGAAGTGTTACGTGGCAACTCCTCGTACATCTACGACGGCAACTGGAAGATGCAGATGGAGAACGGTTGCGACGGCTACCACGTCAGCACCGTGCACTGGAACTATGCCGCGACAATGGATCGTCGCAAGGTCGACGGCACCAGGGCGGTGGACGCAAACAGCTGGAGCAGATCGGTGGCCGGCGTGTACGGATTCGATCATGGCCACATTCTCTTGTGGACCAGGACGATGAACCCGGAAGTGCGCCCGGTCTATCAATACCGCGACGAAATCAAGGCACGCGTGGGCGAAATCAAGGCGGACTTTATCGTCAACCAGACGCGAAACCTGTGCCTCTATCCGAACGTGTTTCTGATGGACCAGTTCAGCACCCAGATTCGTGTGGTGCGCCCAATCAGCGTGGACAAAACCGAAGTCAGCATCTTCTGCTTTGCCCCAAAGAGTGAGAGCACAACCGACCGCGCTAACCGCATCCGCCAATACGAGGATTTCTTCAACGTCTCGGGCATGGGCACCGCGGACGACCTTGAAGAGTTCCGCGCGTGCCAGGCAGGTTACGCCGGCACTACCGCGTTGTGGAACGACCTGTCGCGCGGGGCGCCGCTGTGGGTCGAAGGCGCCGATGCAAATGCGAAGAGCATGGGTCTCAAGCCGCGCATTTCAGGCGAGCGCAGCGAAGACGAAGGACTGTTTGTTTGCCAGCATGAATATTGGGTCGACGTGATGCGCGATGCACTGCAAAAGGAACACGGGGAGCCACTGGCATGAGCTTCGACTACCAGACAATCTGCGCTGCTCTGTTCCGCGAAGCGCGCCTGCTCGATGATCGTCAATGGGACGACTGGCTTGCCTGCTATACCGCGGACGTCATTTACTGGATGCCGGCATGGGACGACGACGACCAGCTCACCGACGACCACGAGAGCCAGATTTCGCTGATGTATTACCCGGACCGTGGCGGCCTGGAAGACCGGGTATTCCGCATCAAGACCGAACGCAGCGGCGCTTCGATGCCTGAACCGCGTACCAGTCACAACGTCACCAATGTGGAAGTGCTGGACGGGCGCGAGAACGAAGTGGATGTGCGCTACAACTTCAACACGCTCAGCCACCGCTACAAAACCACCGATCAATTTTTCGGCACGATGTTCGTCACGCTGCGAAAGGTCAACGATCAACTGTTGATCTCGTACAAGCGAATTGTGCTGAAGGACGACTACATCCGCCAGGTGCTCGACGTTTATCACGTTTGATGTCGCGCATCGGAGGACATGAGCAGTACAGGAGGCAAGATGTCCAGCTATAACATTGCACTGAATTTCGAGGATGGCGTAACCCGCTTCGTGACATGCAAGGCGGGCGAAAAGGTGCTTGATGCCGCCTTTCGCGCAAGGATCAACCTGCCGATGGATTGCTCCGATGGCGTGTGCGGCACCTGCAAGTGCCGCGCCGAAAGCGGACGCTACGACCTGGGCGACGATTACATCGACGATGCACTAAACGAGGATGAAAAGGAAAGTGGCCTCGTACTGACTTGCCAGATGGTGCCGGAAAGCGACTGTGTGATTGCAGTGCCGGCATCTTCCACTGCGTGCAAAACCGGGCAGGACAAGTTTGCCGCGACGGTATCGAAGGTCGAACCGCACAACGATGCGGCTGTCGTGCTCGAACTGAATGTGGATGCGACCGCGCCGGCATTCCTGCCGGGTCAGTATGTGAACATTGATGTGCCTGGCAGCGGTCAGCACCGTTCGTATTCTTTTTCGTCGGCACCGGGTGAAGCGAAAGTCAGCTTTCTGATCAAGAGAATCACCGGGGGCGTGATGAGCACCTGGCTCGATTCCGCGCAGCCCGGCGACAAGCTGGAGCTGACAGGACCGCTCGGCAGTTTCTATCTGCGCGCGGTGGAGCGTCCCTTGCTGTTCCTTGCTGGCGGTACAGGCCTCGCTCCGTTCCTGTCGATGCTCGAAGTGCTGGCGCGCACCCATTCGCAACAGAAGGTCCACCTCATTTACGGCGTGACCCGGGATCTCGATCTGGTACAGGTCGGTGAGATCGAAGGCTACGTGGCGAAGTTGCCGAATTTCACCTATAGCACGGTCGTGGCCGACACGGAGTCGGCCCATCCACGCAAGGGCTGGGTGACGCAGCACATGCCGGCCGAGGCCGTCAACGATGGTGATGTCGACGTTTACCTTTGCGGGCCGCCCCCGATGGTCGACGCGGTGCGTAAGCATTTCGACGACAACGGGGTGAAGCCCAACAGCTTCCACTACGAGAAGTTCACTCCCAACGCAGCAGCGAGGACCGCATGAACAGGCAACGATTTGCTGGCAAGGTCATGGTCGTCACCGGCGCTGCACAGGGGATTGGTCGCGGCGTAGCGCTCCGCGCAGCCGCCGAAGGCGGCAAGGTGCTCTTCGTCGACCGCGCCGGCTTCGTCTCCGAAGTTGCCGCTGAAGCAGGTGGCGCGGACACGGCCGGCTTCGTCGCCGATCTCGAGACATATGAAGGCGCGGCATCGGCGATGGCTTTTGCAGTGCGCCAGTTTGGCGGCATCGACATACTGGTCAATGGTGTCGGTGGCGCGATTCGCATGCGTCCCTTCGCTGAGTTCGAACCTGGGCAGATCGACGCGGAAATTCGCCGCTCACTCATGCCCACGCTGTACGCCTGCCATGCTGTGCTGCCCCATCTGCTTGAGCGCGGCGGCGGGACCATCGTCAATATTTCCTCGAATGCCACGCGCGGTATCCGTCGCGTACCGTATTCGGCGGCCAAGGGCGGAGTCAACGCGATGACGCAGTCACTGGCGATGGAATACGCAGAGCACAACATTCGTGTGGTCGCCACGGCGCCGGGCGGAACCGATGCGCCTCCGAGACGCGTCCAGCGCAATACCGCTGGCGACAGCGAGCAGGAAAAAGTCTGGATGGGCGATGCGGTAAAGCAGGTTACCGAATCAACTTTTTTCAAGCGCTACGGCAGCATCGACGAACAGGTCGCACCGATTCTGTTCCTCGCCTCGGACGAAGCGAGCTATATCACTGGTACCGTGTTGCCAGTAGCCGGCGGTGATACCGGCTGACCCAGAAATGCCGTGAGCCAACCCGGCAGACGCTCCAGACTGCCCGCTATCCGGTTCCAGGAACACAACCGGTCCGTGCCCATGCCCGTGACGCTCACTTGCATGCTCAATCGTCTCAATCTGGATCGATGCACGTGCGACACATTGATGCTGCATTTCAGGTACGCTCACAGAAGTTTAGCTTCACAGGTCTCCCATGCCGCTTCATGTTCAAACACCACTCCTGACATCCCAGCCTCTTGGCCTTGCTGCCGGCGCCACTGTTCTTCTCAAGCTCGACGCAATGCAGCCACCCGGATCGTTCAAGATTCGCGGAATCGGTTACGCGTGCGAAGAGCACGCACGCCTCGGCAAGCAACGCTTCATTTCTTCTTCGGGCGGTAACGCGGGCATCGCGGTCGCGTACGCCGCGCGGCAGCTTGGCCTGCCTGCCATTGTGGTCGTTCCGCAAACCACCACCCAGCGTGCCAGAGACCTGATCGCGATGGAAGGCGCGGAGGTGATCGTGCACGGCGCGACGTGGCAGGAAGCGAACGGCATGGCACTTTCGCTGGTCGGCGCAACGGACGCCTTCATCCATCCGTTCGACGACCCGCTGCTATGGACCGGTCACGCAACGATCATCGACGAAGTCGCCGCCGCAGGCGAACAGCCCGACGCGGTTGTGCTGTCGGTGGGCGGTGGCGGTTTGCTCTGCGGCGTCCACGAAGGTCTGCGCCGCAACGGGCTCGGGCACGTGCCCATCATCGCGGTAGAGACGGAAGGTGCCGATTCGTTCGCCCAATCGGTCAAGGCAGGCAAGCGGATCGAACTCGACGCCATTCGCAGCATTGCGACTTCGCTGGGCGCGAAACAGGTTTCGGAGCAGGCGTTCAATCTCGCACAAAGCGCGGACATCCGGCCCGTCACCGTGACCGACGCGGCTGCCGTCACGGCCTGCAGGCGCTTTCTGGACGATCACCGCGTGCTCGTCGAACCCGCGTGCGGCGCAAGCCTCGCACCGGTGTACGACCACGCGGGCGTGCTCGAAGGATTCAGCAAGATTCTCGTTATTGTTTGCGGCGGAGCCGGCGTGACGGTCGGGCAACTCGAACAGTATCTCGTCGCTACCTGAACCGCTCTGCCCTGCCCGACACGCGTCACGCTACGCAGGCCCTGATGGTCTGCGCAGCAACATGCGTTCAGTAAAGGCCAAGGGTTTGTGCATGCAGCCGCGCGAGGCCGAGCAGCGCATTCGTAAACGGCGTCGGTACGTCGGCAAGTTTTCCGAGTTCGCACACTGCGCCCACGAGCGCATCGAGTTCAACCGGCTTGCGCGCCTCGACGTCCTGCAGCATCGATGTCTTCATCGCGCCGAGCCGCAACGTGGTTGCGTGCCGGTCTTCCGGTTCCTGCCCGATTGGAATGCCAAGGCGCGTGCCGATCTCCTTCGCTTCGATCATCACCTGCGTCGCGAAGCCCCGCGTCAGCTCGTCACGAAGAATCCTGTCTGTCGTCGCACCGGTGATCGCGCTAATCGGATTCATCGTCAGATTGCCCCATAGCTTGTACCAGACGTCGCGCTGAATCCTGGGTGACGCGGACGCATCGAAGCCCGCGTGGCGCAACAGCGTGACCAGTTCGTCCACGCGTGCCCCCGATTCGCTTGCGGCTTCCCCAACGATCAACCCGGCGCCCATGTTGTGCCGGATCACGCCCGGCGCTTCGATACGGCAGCTCGCGTGGACCACGCAGCCGAGCGTCTGTCGCACGGGAATCGCGGCGGCAATCCGGCCGCCCGGATCGACCGACTCGAGCGGCGTGTTCGCAAACGCACCCGTCAGACCCGCGCAAAACCACCAGGGCACACCGTTCATCGCGGTCATGATCAGTGTCTGTGGACCGACGAGCGGCCCGAGTTGCGCGGCGACCGACTGCATGGCCGGCGCCTTGACCGCAACGACAACGAGATCCTGCACACCGGATTCGGCGGGCACGTCGCTGGCCTTGACGGTAACGGATTGCGTGCCGTTGGCGTCGACAAGACTCAGCCCGTTCTGCCTGATCGCGGCCAGCGCCGCGCCGCGCGCCACGACGCTCACCTCGCATCCGGCCTGCGCGAGCTTCACGCCGATCCAGCCGCCGATTGCACCGGCACCGTATATGCAGACTTTCATCATGACTCCCGTAAGCGCATCCGTGCGCTATCGATCTGCTGGACACACGTCCCGGTTATTTCGCTACGCTGGCCTTACTTACCGGCGACCGATGCGATCGCAGAGGCGACATAGTCGACGTTCTGCTGGTTGAGGCCCGCTACGCACATCCGCCCTGAGCGCAGCAGATAGATTGCATGTTCATCGCGCAGCCGGTCCACCTGCTGCGCGCTCAATCCGGTGTAAGTGAACATGCCAACCTGCGCGACATAGCGCGCACGCATCACATCGTCGACGCGCCCGGCGAGCCCGTCGTGTATCTTGCCACGCATCAATTTGATGCGCTGTCGCATGTCCGCCAGCTCGTTTTCCCACGCTGTATGAAGCGATGCATTCGAAAGAACGCCGGCGACGAGCTTCGCGCCATGCGTGGGAGGATTGCTGTAGTTCGAGCGGACCGAAAAGGTTAGTTGCCCAAGCACGCGCTGCGCCTCTTCAGCGCTGCGGCAGACGACGCTCAACGCGCCGCATCGCTCGCCGTACAGCGAGAAATTCTTCGAGAACGAACTGGCGACGATAAGCGGCACGCCTGCATCCGCGAGTCTGCGCACGCACGCAGCGTCTTCTTCGAGACCGTCGCCAAAACCCTGGTATGCCATGTCGACGAATGCAATCAGGTTTCGGCGCTGCAGCACGGGGATCAGTTCGACCCATTGCGCCGGGTTGAGATCGACACCCGTCGGGTTATGACAGCACGCATGCAGCAGGACGACGCTTCGCTCCGGCAACGCATCGATCGCATCGCGCATGGCGTCGAAGCGCAGGCCGCCGGTCGCGGCGTCGTAGTACGGATAGGTGTTGACGGTGAGTCCGGCGCCTTCGAACACGACGCGATGATTTTCCCAGCTCGGATCGCTGATCCATACCTGGGCAGCCGGTATATGCCGGCGAAGAAAATCGGCGGCCACCTTGAGCGCGCCAGAACCACCGAGCGTCTGGAGCGTGGCGATGCGGCCTGCGCGACGCGCATCATGGTTTTCGCCGAACACCAGCGCCTGTGCGGCATCACGGTAGCCCGCATGCCCTGCCATCGGCAGATAACCGCGCGGCGCCGCGGTTTCGAGCAGTGAGGCTTCCACCGTCTGTACAGCACGCATCACGGGCAGTCGGCCCACATCGTCGAAATAGACACCAATGCTCAGGTTGACCTTGTGATCGCGTGGATCACGCTGAAAGTCCTCGTTCAGCGAAAGAATCGGATCGCCAGCGTAGGCAGGCACGTTTTCGAACATGGCTATTTCCTCGATGTATAACTGCGGGCGCAGGAATGACAGAATACCCGCAGTCACGAGCTTGTTCGAGGAAGTGAAAAACCCCCATGCCAGCGGGGCGCAAATCCATGCTCAATCGTCTCGATCGTCTCAATCGCCGGCGAGGCGAGCGGCGGGGCCGGGACGCCTTGCGCTAACGGTTTCCCGCGCCCGCGTCACCGCACCTTGTAGCCGTCGTCCAGCGTTTTCATGAACGCGATGATGTCGTCGATTTCCGCGTCGGTCATGGCGGGCTGGTCGCCGGCCTTGCGGTCGAACGGTGCATCGGCCACGTCGATATTCGCCACGTATTTCGCGGGGATATCGTCGTATTTCATGACCTTGCCCGACGCGTCGCGCGGATAGATTTTCTCCGGACTCGTGTTGCGCAGATTGTAGAAGTTCATCACCTGCTTCAGGTCGTGATAGACGCCATTGTGGAAAAACACGTGACGTTCAGCGGCATTACGCAACGTCGGCGTGAGGAACATGCCGCAATACTGCGTCTGCGTCGCGATGTCATGGCGAAACGGCCCGCACACACCCATGTCGTAGAAGTCCGGATTCTTGTTGACCGGCAGTGTGTTGTTGCGCGGCACACCCAGCGCTTCGTACTGCTGGTCGGTGAAGAGCGGCGGCAGGCCGTCGCGGCTCACCTGGCTCACGTGACAGCCCGCGCAGTTCGCCTTGTCGTTGAAAAGTCGCAGGCCGCGCAGCTCCGCCTGCGTCAGGTGCGCGCGCCCTTCCAGCCAGTAATCGTACTTGCTGCTGAATTCGTGGAACGACTGATCTTCAACCTGAAAGCGCCCGATCGCGAACATCGCCTCCGAAGCCAGCAGATCCGGGTGATCGAAAACACCCGGGCCAAAGAGCTTGCTGAACGTGGCGCGATACCTGCCCGTCGACAATTTGCGGACCACTTCATTGACATCCTTGTTCGCCATCTCGACCGGATTCAGCATCGGCCCGATCGCCTGGCGTTGCAGTGAATCGGCACGGCCGTCCCAGAACAGACCGCCCTGCGGCACCATCGCCGGCGCGGCGGGCGCGGCACCCGCGGTCTTGACCGCGCGTTGCACACCGCGCGCGGCGCTGGCGGCCTGATCGAGATTCACGACGACGTCGGCATCGCCCGCGTCCGGTCCGATGCTGAACGGCGCCTGGCGATACAGGTACGTCAGGGAAGGCGGAGGACGGTAGCCGGCGTCCGTCATATGCGGGCCGCCCAGTTGCACCGACAGGTCGTTCGGCGGGCCGTACGCGTGCTGCGCGCTATGGCACGACGCGCACGACTGTTTGCCCGATGCCGACAGCGACGGATCGTTGAACAGTTCGCGTCCAAGCAACGCAACGGAACTGAGCGGCGCCGTGTCGGGCCGCATGAGATGCACCGGATGCGGGTTCGCGCCGGTCAGGTCCTCGACGAACTGGCCGACAGCCTCCGGCATGCGTTCGGGGTACGCGAGCGCATAGCCCGCCACGGCGGCGAGCGCGATCACGACACCGGGTATGACCCGGAAAAGCGCGCGCATGACGACGCGACGTGCCGCGCGGGGATCGGGTTTTTTGCCGGCCGGCATCGGCGGCGGAAAGGCGACATTTGTACGAAGGGTCATGGCGATGGCAATGAAAAACGCGGAACACGAACAAACGAGTCGAGCCAGCACGAAGCTGGCTCGACTCGCATCACGGGTGCAACGAACCGGTCAGATCGGCGGTGCGGCAGAGAGCTTCGTCCCCTCGTTCTCGTCGAGGTACAGCGTCGGCGTGCTGCCGCCGTTCGTGAAGTCGAAGAGGTTCACGATGCTGCCCGCAGCCGCATCGTCCGAGCCGCCGCCGATGCGCTGACCGCCAAGCCAGTTGTCTTCGATGAAGCGCACGACCGACGCCTGCGTGAGGCGTGTGTCATCCACGAAGTTGACCTTCGCATACGGCGATACGACGATGAACGGAATCCGCGTGCCCGGGCCGCAGCGGCCGTTGATCGCGAGACCCGCGGGGCTCAGACCTTGCGGCGTCGTGCCCGATGTGCCGCACGTCGCGGCGCCGTTCAGCATGTCGGACGCGTCGAACGATGCCGTCGTCGGTGGCGCATAACGATGGTCGTACCAGCCGTCCGAATCGTCGTACGTCAGGATCACAGCCGTGTTCTTCCAGTCAGGCTGCTGCTGAAGGAAATTGATGACCTTCGTGTAGAACGCCTGTTCGTCGAGCGGATCCGAATTGCCCGGGTGACCGTCCTGCACGGCCGGTGCCTTCAGATAGCTCACCGACGGATAGTTGCCCGACTTCACCGCCGCGAAGAAGTCGTTGACGTCGTACTCGTGATGAACCGGCGTCGCGGTGCTGTCGAGCGGATCGGTGAAGCCCACCGTCGCGAGCGAGGTCGGACGCGTGTGCGCCAGGTTGGCGGTCGTCGGGTAATACTGGAACCAGTTGTGATGCGGGCTGTAGTCCTTCGGCGACGATGCGAGCACCGACGAGTACGTCGTGCGGGCACAGCCTGTCGTGCCGTTCGGATTGGTCGCGCTCAGATCGAAGCCGCCCATGAAGCCGCCCCACGTCAGTCCCTTCGCGTTCAGCAGATCGCCGATATTCCTGTTTAACGCCGACATCTGGCCGGACGTCGTACCCGAACAGATATCGCCCGTCGGATCCGGATCGCCTGTGATCGTGAAGCCGCCCTGGCCGTCGGAGATCATGGTGCCTGCCACCGCGACGCCGCCGTTCGGAATCACGCCGTTCGTCTGGCCGGAGATCACGTGAATCGCGCCAGGCGTAGACGGGCCGTACGTATCCGTATACGTATTGCTGTTCATCGCGAAGTTCTGGGCGTAATTCCACAGCGCCGTGACGGTGTTGCCGTCGTAGTAGCCCATCACGAGACCCGGCGTGCCGAACACGCCCGTGCTGCTGACCGTGTTGTTACCCGTGAACTCGGGGAACAGGTCCATCTGGCCGTTGTCGTAGGCCTGCTGCTCGGCCGTGTAGGCGTGATTCTGGCCTTCGGTGTTCGCCTGCGTGCGGTCGAGACGGAACGGGTTCGCGGCGTTCGCGCCATTACCGGCCGCGCTCTTGTTCGGGTTCGCCGTCAGCAACGCCGGCGTCAGTCCGTTGACCGAGGTCGGCGTATTCGACGCTGCGAGGAACTGCGGCTCGCCTGCCGGATTCACCGCCGCCGGGTATGTGGCGAAGTAGTGATCGAACGAACGGTTCTCGCCGAAGATCACCACGAGATGCTTGATCGGCGTAGCGGTCGCAGCGGCGTCCTGCACCGACACGGCAGCGACCGGCGGTGGCGATGCGGCGGACTTGTTGTCGTTACTGCTACCGCACGCGGCCAGCGCAAGCGCGGCGAACGGGATGGGCAAAAGGGCTCTACGAAACATTTCCTGGGGCTCCAGATTCGCTGTTCAGCGCTCCCGCCAGTTACCCGGACAGGACGGCGCTGGCGCTGTTGTTAGAGATGTAGCGGTTGCGACATACCGTTGAAACAGCGCGCATTGCACCACCCCGGTGTTATGGTTTAAGGGCGCATTACTTTCTAAAAGCCTGTGGTTTTATTCGTTTTGCTTTCGTTATGCTCGTCGCAAGCGGTCCGGGCCGCGCATGAAGTACGCGTCAGCCGCACGCACGCTGGGCTGTCGGCGCGTGCAGCGCCGGCCGGAATTTGCCCGGGGCGCTTCGCGCTATCATGTTGTTCCGCACACATTCAGCTGGACGAAAGCCGGACATGGCCAAAGAAGACAAGACGGGAACGGGGCGCACTGGCAACGGTGCACGCGGCGAATCGCTGTCCGCCAGCGACAGATCCGCCACGACCGCTCAACCCGAGGACGCTGCCGACACTGCCGACGCGTCTGATGGCGACAGCGCCGCGTCGTCCACCTATCTCGTGCCGGGTCTCGAACGCGGTCTGCGCATCCTTGCCGAGTTCTCGGCGCGGGAGCCGGTACTCGGCGCGCCCGAGTTGTCGAAGCGCATCGGCATTCCCCGAACCACGACGTTCCGTCTGCTGCAAACCCTCGAAGCACTCGGCTTTCTCGAACGCGCGCACGGCGACCGGCATTTCCGGCTGGGCGTCGCGGTGCTGCGGCTCGGCTTTGAATATCTGAGCTCGCTTGAACTGACCGACTTCGGCACGCCGGTACTCGAACAGTTGCGCGATACGACGCGCCTCAGCACGCATCTGCTGATCCGCGATGGACGCGACGTCGTCTTCGTCGCGAAGGCGCAGACGCACGAACCGATGTTCAGTTCGGTGAAGGTGCACGTCGGCACGCGTTTGCCCGCGCATGCCACGGTGCATGGCCAGGTGCTGATGGGCGACCTGACGCCAGGCGAGCTGCGCGCGCTTTATCCCGAGCCGCAACTCGAACGCTTCACCGAACGCACGCCGGCTACCGTCGATGAACTCTACGAACGCGTGCGCGAAAGCGCCGCGCTCGGCTATGCGCTGAGCGAGGCGTCGTTTGAACGTGGAATTTCGGTGGTCACCGCGCCGGTCCGCGACCAGGCGGGCAAGATCGTCGCGGCGATCACCGCGACGGTGCCGCGTTCGGACATCGGCGGCCCCGGCGAGCGCGAGCCGCTGATCGCCGCGGTGTGCGGCGCGGCAGTCGATCTGTCGACGCGCCTCAACTATCGTCCCAACGCGGACGACCCGACCGCCGCGCACGCACGCGGCAAACCGGTCGCGGCAGGCTGAACGCCGCCACGACCGTCATTTCATCGCTGAAAACGCGTCGATACGTCAGAACGAGTGGTGGATGCCGGTCAGGAAGATCGCCTGGTTCCGGCCGCTCGACACGCCGGCCGTGAAGAACGCGGCCGATGCATTCGAGTTCGCACGCTCGTACAGCGCGTTCACATACACCTGCGTCATCTTGGAGAGCGCGTAGACATCGCCGATCTCGAACTGCGTCCAGCGACGACCCGATAAGGTCGTCGTCGCGGCCCCGCCGGCCACGCTGTTAGCTGGCGTGAACTGGTAGTTCGCGCCGGCGTCGAAACTCTGATACGTGTCCGAGAATCCGTTCGACTCCAGCTTCACGTGCGTGTACAGACCGTGCACGAGCAGTTTGCCGAACTGGTACGACAGGCCCGCACCGGTATTTTCGACCTTGTCGGCCATGTAGTTCGCAGCGGCGACACCCTGGAAATTCGTGATCCCCGTCGTCACGATCGACGGCGTGCGGTTGTGCTCGTTCGACCACGACGCGCCCGCCTTGAACGGCCCATTCACGTAGCTCGCCGCGAAGCTCATCGTGCGGCCAGTCGAGAAGTTCGTCGTGTTGCCGAGACCCATCATCGCGCCGAACGAAAAGCCGTACCACGTGGGCGACCGATACTTCGCCGAATTGTCGTAGGGCACGACGCCGGTGTCGGCGAGTTCGTCGATATTGCCTGGGTGGAACGCATACCAGCTCGCCGCGAGGTAAGCCGTCGCGAACGGACCGAGCACATCGAAGGCGAACGGCGTCTGATGGCCGAGCGTCAGCGTGCCGAACCGGTCCGAACTGAGCCCCACGTACGCCTGGCGGTTGAACAGCGTGTTGGCTTTCGCGAACGCACCCGTGGTCGTATAGAAGCCGTTTTCCAGCTGGAAGATCGCCTTCGTGCCGCCACCCAGATCCTCGACGCCCTTCAGACCCCAGCGGTCCGGCTGCATGTTGCCCTGCTCCTCGATCCATTTGGCGTGACCGCCGACATTGCTGATGTACGCGACGCCGGCGTCGAGACTGCCGTAGAGCGTGACACTGCTTTGTGCCCATGCGCCCGACGCGGCGCAGATCCCGGTGAGTCCCGCAGCGATGATGTGCTTCACCTATGTACTCCTGAACGTGTGATGAGTAACCGGAGCCTCGCTCCGGGTCCCCTGGCCTTTATTGAACTGGCGGCGACCCCGGTCTTCTGCATCGGGTTAGCCCCTTCTTTTTGTTTCACCTATGGACATATGTATCGCCTATGGAAAGTATAGTGATTCTGCATGCCGATCAAAATACTTTTAGAGACAGTGAAAACCCTCATCCGCACCCTTTTCCAGACTGTTGAAATTCGTGTAAAGCCTTACCGGGCGGGCATTTCTATATGCGAAGCGTCGATTCCTCGTACCACATCCCTACAAAATCCCCGGCACACACTCGGTGTTTTCCCTGGAAGCGGCAGATTTTTATTTTGTCGTTCGAAATCGACTCCTATAATGCCCATACACGAACTGACGTTCCTTATATGGAACACAAGAGCTTCAGGAAAAGGTGCGAAATGGCTGAAGAATGGCGTTGCGCCGGACATACCGGCGATCTGTCTGACGACGCGCCGCTCGAGTACAAGCTCGACGGCACGGAGATCGGCATCTACAAGGTGGGCGACGCGCTGTATGCGCTCGAAAACGTCTGCCCCCATGCATACGCGTTGCTGACGCAGGGCTTTGTCGACGGCGACACCGTCGAATGTCCGCTGCACGAAGCCGTGTTCCATATCCCGACCGGCAAGTGTCTGAAAGAACCCGGTGGCCGCGATCTGAAGATGTACGCGGTGCGCCTTGCCGGTGAAGAAATCCAGATCAAGGTGGAATGACATGAAAGAAGTGACCGTGAACTTCAATCCGCATCTGAAGCCGTGGCTCGCGCCGCAGCCGAACAACGTCGCGGGCAAGGGCGTTATCGAGAAACCGGGTGAGAACGAAAACTTCATCTGGCAGACCCGCAAGGCCGAGCCGACGCAATACGAGAACGACTTCGGCGATGCGCTCGAAACCGTGTTCGAAGCCGGCGCGGTGGAACTCGATGAAGTCGTCGAAGGCTTGAACCGCATCGGTTTCCGCACGCCGGAAGGCAGCCCGTGGAACGCCGAACGCCTGACTGCCGAATTCCGTCTGCTCGCCGAATAAGCGGCCCGCGCGACCCCGCCTCAAGAACACGTATCCCGGAGTGTTTCCATGACGTCCCCCACGACAAGCAACACCGCGACCGACGACATCCAGTCATATCTGGATCGCGGCCTGCGCAATTACTGGTATCCCGTCGCGCCGAGCTGGCAGGTCGGCAACGCGCCGGTCGGCATCACGCGGCTGGGTGACCAGATCGTGCTGTGGCGCGATCAGGAAGGCCACGTTCACGCACTCGAAGACCGCTGCCCGCATCGCGGCGCGCGCCTGTCGCTCGGCTGGAATCTCGGTGGCAGCGTCGCGTGCTGGTATCACGGCATCGAGATCGACGGTGGCGGTACCGTGCAGAAAGTGCCGGCGGTGTCGGGCTGTCCGCTCGAAGGAACACAGTGCGTGAAGTCGTATCCCGTCGAGGAACACGCGGGCGCGATCTTCCTGTGGTTCGGCGACGACGCGCACAAGGAACCG
Organism: Paraburkholderia gardini; assembly: GCF_907164545.1. Lineage (NCBI taxonomy): Bacteria > Pseudomonadati > Pseudomonadota > Betaproteobacteria > Burkholderiales > Burkholderiaceae > Paraburkholderia > Paraburkholderia gardini. The sequence continues at coordinate 19,838 of NZ_CAJQZB010000038.1, forward strand.
GCGCCGCTCGTGCTGCCGGAAGAGCTGACCGGCGACGAATACGCGAGCTTCCTGTGCATGTCGCACTGGAAGTGCAACTATCAGTACGCGATCGACAACGTGATGGACCCGATGCACGGCGCGTACCTGCACGCGACGTCGCACTCGATGGCCGAAGGCGACAAGCAGGCCGACATGCGCGTGCGCAAGACCGAGACCGGCCTGATGTTCGAAAAGGTCGGCCAGCGCGATGTGAATTTCGACTGGGTCGAACTCGGCGAGACCGGCTGCCTGTGGATGCGCCTCGCGATTCCGTACAGGAAGAAGTTCGGCCCCGGCGGCAACTTCGGGATCATCGGCTTCGCGGTTCCCGTCGATGCGGACCACTGCCAGGTTTACTTCTGGCGCACCCGCAAGGTGTCGGGCTGGCAGCGCGACGCGTGGCGCTTCATGTATCGCAACCGCCTTGAAGGCCTGCATTGGGCCGTGCTCGAACAGGACCGCTATGTGCTCGAAAGCATGGCGCCGAACGCACGCGATCACGAATTTCTCTATCAGCACGACGTCGGCATGACCCGTGTGCGCCGGATGTTGCGCCAGCGCGCCCAGCAGCATTTCGCCGACCTCGAAGCGCATCGGGCCCACGCCGCGAGCGCCGCGGCGGAAGTCAGCCACGCGGGCCACAGCCATGCATAACGCCACCGCGGCCACCTTGACCGGCCGGCGCGTGCTCGTCACGGGCGGCGCGCGCGGACTCGGCGCGGCGTTCGTCGGCGCGCTGGCGCAGGCAGGCGCGAGCGTCGTGTTCGGCGACCTGCTGCACGACGAAGGCCTGGCACTCGCCGCATCGCTTGGCAAAGCGGGCCACGCGGTGTCGTACCTGCCGCTCGATCTCGCGCAGCCGGACAGCATCGCGCGCTTCGTCGACGATGCCGCGAAGCGCCTTGGCGGTATCGACGGCCTCATCAACAACGCGGCGATCACGAATTCCGGCGGCAAGCTCGCCACCGAACTGACCAAAGAAACGTGGGACGCGGTGATGAACGTGAACGTGCGCGGCACGTGGCTCGCCAGTACGGCGGCACTGCCGCATCTGCGCGACTCGGGCCGCGGCGCGATCGTCAACATCGCATCCGATACCGCGCTGTGGGGCGCGCCGAAGCTGCTCGCCTACGTGGCCAGCAAAGGCGCGGTGATCTCGATGACGCATTCGCTCGCGCGTGAATTCGGCGTGGACGGCGTCACCGTCAACGCCATCGCGCCAGGTCTGACCGAAGTCGAGGCAACGGCGTATGTACCTGCCGCGCGTCACGCGTATTACCGCGAGGGTCGCGCGCTGACCCGGCCGCAGGTTCCTGAAGATGTGACAGGCCCGGTCCTGTTTTTGTTATCCGACGCCGCGCGCTTCGTGACCGGGCAGTTGCTGCCGGTCAACGGCGGCTTCGTGATGAATTGACCATGTCGAACAGAAAGGAGAAATCGATGGCTGATGCAGATATCGAACGCAAATCGTGGGATCAACCCGCGGATGCGAGCTTCGCGCAGTGGATGGAAAGCCGCGTCGCGCGGCTCGAGACGCGCCGCTATGACTGGGACGCGCTGAAGTTCCAGGCCGACTACGACCCGAAGTACCGCCGCGCGCAGATGCGCTACGTGGGCACGGGCGGCACGGGCGTCGCGAAAGACATGAACACGGTTCCGGCCGGCGGCTTCACGTTTTCGACGATGGTGATTCCGGCCGGCAACATCGGTCCGAGCCACATTCATATGGATGTCGAGGAAATCTTCTTCGTGCTGCGCGGAAAAATGAAGGTGATCTGCGAGAAGGACGGCGAAACGTGGGAATCGGTGATCGGCGAACGCGATCTGATCTCGGTGCCGCCGGGCGTGTACCGCACCGAAGTGAACATCGGTGAAGAAGACGCGCTGATGTGCGTGATGCTCGGTGCGGCGAAGCCCGTCACGCCGACGTATCCGCCCGATTCGCCGCTCGCGAAGCTCAAGCGCTAAGCCTTTACCTCTGTCCGCGATCGAAGCCATGTCACACGCCACTGCCCTCACCGCTCACGCTGCCTTGCCGCTCGAAACGCGCCTCGCGCGCTTTCCCGCGCAGCAGGTCGCCGTCGCGCAACAGCACGTCGTGAGTTATCGCGAAGCCGGCGATGCACGCGGTGTAGCATTGCCGCTCGTGCTGCTGCATGGCATCGGTTCGGGTGCGGCGTCATGGGTGCAGCAGTTCGAAGCGCTGGGGACGACACGTCGCGTGCTCGCGTGGGATGCGCCAGGCTATGGCGAGTCCACGCCGGTTGCGGCCGGCTCGCCGTTCGCTTCGGACTACGCGAACGTATTGAAGGCATGGCTCGACGCGCTCGGCATCGCGCGCTGCGTGCTGGTCGGGCATTCGCTCGGCGCCATCGTCGCGGGTGCATTTGCCGCTGCGAATCCGGCGCGCGTCGCCGGTCTGCTGCTGGTTTCTCCGGCTGGTGGATACGGCACGGCGGCTCCCGAAGTGCGAGCCTCGAAGCGCGATGCGCGTCTCGCGATGCTCGCCGACCTCGGTCCGGCCGGGCTCGCCGAAACGCGCGGCGCGAACATGCTCTCCCCGCACGCCGATGAAACCGCGCGCGACTGGGTGCGCTGGAACATGTCGCGCATCGTGCCGCACGGCTACGCGCAGGCGACGCATCTGCTCGCCAATGCCGATCTTGCCGCCGATCTCGCCGCATTCACCGGACGCGTTGCGGTTGTTGCGGGTGCGCAAGACAGCATCACGCTGCCCACCGCATGCGCGCGCCTCGCGCGGATCGCGCGGGCGCCGTTCCAGACCGTGCCGCGCGCCGGACACGCCGGCTATATCGAAGCGCCCGCGGCATACAACACGATCCTCGACACGTTCTGCCGCGCGAGCGATGCATCCGCTGGCAACCGGAGCTTTTGAATGACCCCCGACATGTCCGATCCGGGCCGCGCAACAGACGAAGACCGCGGCGATATGAACTATCGCGTGCCGGGTCTCGAACGCGGCCTGCGGATCCTCGCTGAATTTTCACCGCGCGAGCCGGTGCTCGGAGCGCCCGAACTGTCGAAGCGGCTCGGCATTCCGCGCACCACGGTATTCCGTCTGTTGCAGACACTCGAATCGCTCGGCTTTCTCGAACGCGCCGATCGCGACCGTAACTATCGCCTGGGCGTGGCCGTGCTGCGCCTCGGCTTCGAATATCTGAGCTCGCTCGAACTGACCGACCTCGGCCTGCCGGTCATCGAAGCGCTGCGCAGCGCGACCGGTCTCACGAGCCACATCGTGATTCGCGACGGGCGCGATGTCGTGTTCGTCGCGAAGGCGCAAAGCCACGCGCCGATTTTCAGCTCGGTGAGCGTGAACGTCGGCACGCGTCTGCCGGCGCATGCGACGACGCACGGCCAGGTCCTGATGGGCGACCTCACGCTCGACGATCTGCGCGCGCTGTATCCCGAGCCGCGACTCGAACGCTATACGCCGCAAACGCCAGAAACCGTCGAAGCGCTCTACGAACGCATCCGCGACGATGCGAATCGCGGTTTCGCGATCAGCGAATCGTCGTTCGAGCGTGGCATTTCCGTGGTGTCCGCGCCGGTGCGCAACGACACCGGCCGCATCGTCGCGGTGATCACGACGACGATTCCGCGTCACGAGATCGACGCAGCACTGCTCGATAGCGGCCTCATCGACAAGGTCCGCCACGCGGCGGACGACCTCTCCGAGCGGCTCAACTACCGGCCGCCCGCACGAAGCCAGTACATGAAGGCATTGGGGATCTGATGATTCAAATCGATTTGACCGGTCAGGTCGCGGTGGTGACGGGCGGTTCGTCCGGCATCGGCCTCGCGACTGCCGAACTCTTCCTGAAAGCGGGCGCGTCGGTCGCGATCTGCGGGCGCGACAGCGAACGTCTCGCCCATGCCGAAGCCGCGCTGCGCGAACGCTATCCACAGGCACCGCTGCTCGCGGCACGCTGCGACGTGCTGGACGCCGTCGACGTCGACGCGTTCGCGCTGCAGGTGCAAACGCGGTTCGGCCGCACGGACATGCTGGTCAACAACGCAGGCCAGGGCCGCGTATCGACCTTCGCCGACACCACCGATGAAGCGTGGCGCGAGGAGCTCGACCTGAAGTACTTCAGCATCATCCGCCCGACGCGTGCGTTCCTGCCGATGCTGCGCGATGCGGCCGGTGCAGGCAATGCGTCGATCGTCTGCGTGAATTCGCTGCTCGCGTTGCAGCCGGAGCCGCACATGGTCGCGACCTCGTCGGCGCGTGCCGGCGTGCAGAACCTGATCCGCTCGCTCGCCGTTGAACTCGCGCCGCAACGCATCCGCGTGAACTCGATCCTGATCGGCATCGTCGAGTCCGGGCAATGGCGCCGCCGTTTCGACACGCAGGCGCAGCCGGGCCAAAGCTGGGAAGACTGGACCGGCGAGCTCGCGCGCAAGAAAAACATTCCGCTTGGCCGCTTCGGACGTCCCGAGGAAGCGGCGCAGGCACTCTTTTATCTGGCCACGAACCTGTCGTCCTACACGACCGGCAGTCATATCGATGTTTCTGGAGGCAATGCACGACATGTCTAACACCACCACCGTCGGCGAGCTGATTGCCGCCTTTCTCGAACAATGCGGCGTGCGTACGGCGTTCGGCGTGATCTCGATTCACAACATGCCGATCCTCGACGCGATCGGCCGGCGCGGTAATATCCGCTACGTCGGCGCGCGCGGCGAAGCGGGCTCGGTGAACATGGCCGACGGCCTCGCCCGCGTGTCGGGCGGCCTCGGCGTCGCGTTCACCAGCACCGGGACGGCAGCGGGCAACGCCGCCGGCGCCATGGTCGAAGCATTGACCGCCGGCACCGCGCTCCTGCACATCACCGGCCAGATCGAAACCGAATACCTCGATCAGGATCTCGCCTACATCCACGAAGCGCCGGACCAGCTGGCCATGCTGTCATCGATCTCGAAGGCGGCGTTCCGTGTGCGCTCCGCCGACACCGCGCTGCCGACCATCCGCGAAGCGGTGCGCGTCGCGCAGACGGCGCCGAGCGGCCCGGTCAGCGTCGAAATTCCGATCGACATCCAGGCGGCCGAAATCGAATGGCCGACGGATCTGGCCGGCCCACACATCACGACGCTCACGCACGACGAAGCGCGCGTCGAGAAGCTCGCCGAAGCGCTCGCGAGCGCAAAGCGTCCGCTGCTGTGGCTCGGCGGCGGCACGCGTCACGCCCGCGCCGCCGTAGAGCGTCTCGTCGCGCTCGGCTTTGGCGTGGTGACGAGCGTGCAGGGTCGCGGCGTGCTGCCGGAAGATCATCCGGCGACGCTCGGCGCGTATAACGTGCATCCCTCCGTCGAAAGTTTCTACAAGACGTGTGACGCGCTGGTCGTGGTCGGCTCGCGCCTGCGCGGCAACGAGACGCTGAAGTACAAGCTGGCGCTGCCGCAGCCGCTGTACCGCATCGACGCCGACGCGCTGGCCGACAACCGCGGCTATCGCAACGAACTCTTCATCCACGGCGACGCCGCTGCGGTACTCGACGCACTCGCCACGCGCCTCGAAGGCAAGCTGAAGATCGACCCCACGTTCGCCATCGATCTGGCCGCCGCACGCGAGACCGCAGTCGCGGAAACGGCGAAGGGTCTCGGGCCGTACCGCAAGCTCGTCGAATCGCTGCAACGCTTCGTGGGGCGCGACTACAACTGGGTCCGCGACGTGACGATTTCGAACAGCACGTGGGGCAACCGCATGCTGAAAATCTTCACGCCGCGCGCGGGCGTCCATGCACTGGGCGGCGGCATCGGCCAGGGCATGCAGATGGCGATTGGCGCGGCGCTCGCCGGATCCGCATCGAAGACGGTATGTCTCGTCGGCGACGGTGGTTTGATGGTCAACGTCGGCGAGCTCGCGACGGCCGTGCAGGAAAACGCCAACGTGATGATCGTGCTGATGAACGACCAGTGCTATGGCGTGATCCGCAACATCCAGGACGCGCAGTACGGCGGTCGCCGCTACTACGTCGACCTGCATCAGCCGGATTTCTCGCAGTTCTGCGCGAGCCTCGGTCTCACGCACTATCGCCTGTCGTCGCTGGATCAGGCCGACGACATCATCCGCGAAGGTCTCGCGAAGGTCGGTCCTGTGCTCGTCGAAGTGGACATGCAGGCCGTCGGCAGTTTCGCGACCGCGTTTGCCGGGCCGCCCGTCAAGAAAGAGGAGCCGGAACATGCGTGACGGATTCCATGCGCCCATCGACGTCGCGATGATCGGCTTCGGCGCGATCGGGCAGACGGTGTATCGCGCGGTCGCCGCCGATCCGCTGGTTCACGTCTCGCATGTGATCGTGCCCGAGCGTTACGCGGCGTCGGTGCGCGAGGCGGTGGGCGCGTCAGTCGACGTGGTCTCGTCAGTCGCTGCGCTGTCGAGCCGTCCGCACTTCGCGCTCGAATGCGCCGGTCACGAAGCGCTCGTCGACCATGTCGTGCCGCTGCTGAAGGCCGGCACCGACTGCGCGGTGGCCTCGATCGGCGCGCTGTCCGACGTCATGCTGCTCGAACTGCTGTCGGCCGCGGCCGATCAGGGCGATGCGACGATGACGCTGCTGTCGGGTGCGATCGGCGGCATCGATGCGCTCGCGGCGGCGAAGCTCGGCGGCCTCGACGAAGTGCTGTACACGGGCCGCAAGCCGCCGGGCGGCTGGCTCGGCACGCCCGCCGAAGCGCTGTGCGATCTGGGCACGCTCAGTGAAGAACGCGTGATCTTCGAAGGCAGCGCGCGCGAAGCAGCGCGGCTCTATCCGAAGAACGCGAACGTCGCGGCGACGATCGCGCTCGCGGGCCTCGGCCTCGATCAGACCACCGTGCGCCTGATCGCCGATCCGGCGGTGACGCGCAACGTGCATCGCATCGTCGCGCGCGGCGCGTTCGGCGAGATGTCGCTGGAAATGTGCGGCAAGCCGTTGCCCGACAACCCCAAGACTTCGGCGCTCACCGCCTACAGCGCGATCCGCGCGTTGCGCAACCGCGCCGCGCGTTGCGTGATTTAAGTACCCGAGCTTCTGTAAAGACGGACTTCCGACATGACTCCTTTCGACACCCGCCTCATTCCCTCTGGCGACATCTTCATCGGCGGCGAATGGCGACGCGGCCGTGCGGCGACCTTCGCGAGCATTTACCCGGCGGACCAGTCGGTGAACATGGAAATTTCAACGGCCAGCGCAGAAGACGCGAAGGAAGCCGTCGAAGCCGCCGACATCGCATGGCGCAAGCCGGACTGGGCCGGGCTCAAGCCACATCAACGTGCGCTGATCCTGTATCGCATCGCCGATCTGATCACGCAGCGCCACGAAGCGCTCGCGCAACTGCAACGCCGCGACAACGGCAAGCCCATTGCCGAAACGCGCGTGCTGGTAGCGAGCGCGGCGGCCACGTTCCGCTATTTCGCGGCGTGCCTCGAAACGCTCGACGACGAACTCACACCGTCGCGCGGCGATTACATGACGATGAGCGTGCATGAGCCGATCGGCGTCATCGCGGCGATCACACCGTGGAATTCGCCGATCGCGTCCGACGCGCAGAAGCTCGCCCCTGCCCTCGCCGCGGGCAATGCGGTCGTGCTGAAGCCCGCCGAAGTGACGCCGCTGGTATCGCTGGCGCTCGCGCGCATCTGCGAGGAAGCCGGCGTGCCCAAAGGCGTGCTGAGCGTGCTGCCGGGCAAGGGCTCGGTGATCGGCGATGTACTGGTGCGCCATCCGCTCGTCAGGAAGGTGTCGTTCACCGGCGGCACGGACGTGGGCCGCGGCATCGCACGCATCGCGGCGGACAAGCTGATGCCTGTTTCGCTCGAACTGGGCGGCAAGTCGCCGACCATCGTCTTCGACGATGCCGACCTCGATCATGCGGTCAACGGCGTGCTGTACGGCATCTTCAGCTCGTCGGGCGAAGCGTGCATCGCGGGCTCGCGGCTCTTCGTGCAGCGTCCGGTGTACGCCGAATTCATGAAGCGGCTCGCCGAAGGCGCACGCAGGTTGCGCGTCGGCGATCCGTCGAGCACGGAAACGCAGATGGGACCGCTCATCAGCGCGAAGCATCGGGAATCGGTGGAACGCTATGTCGCGCTCGGCCTGGAAGAAGGCGGTCGCCTGCTGTGCGGCGGCGAGCGTCCGGTCGGAGAAGGTCGCGAAAAAGGCTTCTTCTATCAACCGACGATTCTCGAAGGGCTGCCGAACAGCGCGCGCATCTGCCAGGAAGAGATCTTCGGACCGGTACTCGTCGCGATGCCGTTCGACGACGAAGCAGCGTTGATCCGGCAAGCGAACGACAGCGTGTTCGGCCTTGCCGCCGGCATCTGGACTCGCGACTACAAGCGCGCGTGGCGCGTGGCGCGCGCGCTCGAAGCCGGCACCGTATGGATCAACACATACAAGCTGTTTTCGATTTCGACGCCGTTCAGCGGCTGGAAAGACAGCGGCATGGGTCGCGAGAAAGGCAGGCTCGGCATCCGCGAATACATGCAGCAAAAGAGCCTGTACTGGGGCTTGAACGACGCGCCGCTGCCGTGGGCAAACTGAACGCGGCACACTGAAGAGGTAAGCAATGAGCATTCTCGGCATCGAACAGATTACTTACGGCGTGACGGATCTCGCCACCTGCCGGCAGTTTTTCGCCGACTGGGGCCTGAAGGAAACCGCGCACGACGAAACCCGCGCGCGCTTCGAAACGCTGAACGGCTGCACCATTCTCGTCGTCGACGCGAACGACCCGTCGCTGCCCGCCGCGTTCGAAGCAGGTCCGACGCTGCGTGAAGTGACGTGGGGCGTCGCAACGCGTGCCGAACTCGACGCACTGCGCGGCCGCTTCGCGGGCCGGCCGGGCCACTTCGAAACGGACGACGCCGTCGGCTGCTTCGACCCGGCCGGCATGGCGATCCGCGTCGAAGTCACGCGCAGGCGCGCCATCGACGTGCACGGTTCGCCGTCGAACGTGTGGGGCCAGACGCTGCGCGTCGATCAGCCGTCGCCGGTGTACGAACGCGCGGAACCGGTCGAAGTCGGACACGTCGTGTTCTTCACGAACTGCCTTGCGGAGCAGGAGAAGTTCTACCAGGAACTGCTCGGCTTCGAAATGTCGGATCGCTATCCAGGTCGTGGCGCGTTCATGCGCTGCGCGCCGCACGGCGGCCACCACGACATTTTCCTGCTCGCACTGCCGAACGGACAACGCGGCCTGAATCACGTCGCGTTCACCGTGCGCGATATCCATGAAGTGTTCGGCGGCGGCATGCACATCAGCCGTTGCGGCTGGGACACGCAGCTCGGGCCGGGACGTCATCCGGTGTCGTCCGCGTACTTCTGGTACTTCAGGAATCCGGCCGGCGGCCTGATCGAGTACTACGCCGACGAAGACATGCTGACGCCCGAATGGCAGCCGCGCGATTTCGAACCCGGCCCGACCGTGTTCGCCGAATGGGCCATCGACGGCGGCATCGACGGCAACACGCGCCGCCAGAAAAACGCGGACGCGCCGCAAGGCAAGTTCATGACGGAGCAAAAAAAATGACCCTCGATGCAACCCAGGAAACCGGCGACGCACCGCAAACGATCGTCGTGATCGGCGGCGGCCAGGCCGCTGGCTGGATCGTGAAGACGTTGCGCAAGGAAGGCTTCGAAGGCCGCCTCGTGATGATCGCCGACGAGATCCATCCGCCGTACGAGCGCCCGCCGCTGTCGAAAGCCGTGCTCGCCGGTGAAGCCGATATCGACACCGTGCGCATCGTGAAGCCCGACGATTTTGCCGCGCTGAACGTCGAGACGTGGCAGCCGGATTGCGCGACGTCGATCGATCGTGAAGCACGCGTGGTACGTACGCGTTCGAGCCGCGAGATCACGTATGACCGGCTCGTGATCGCGACCGGCGGTGCAGCGCGCCGCCTGCCCGATGCGCTCGTCAAGACCTCGCACATCACGTATCTGCGCACGCTCGATGAAGCAGTCGCGCTCGGCGAACGGTTGCGCCAAAGCCAGCGCGTGCTGGTGATCGGCGGCGGCTGGATCGGACTCGAGGTGGCCGCGACCGCGCGCAAGCTCGGCGTCGAAGCCGCGGTGGTGGAAGGCGCGCCGCGCCTGTGCGTCCGTTCATTGCCGCCTGCCGTATCGGATTTCCTGCTTGAACTGCATCGCGCGAATGGCGTCGATGTGCGGTTGAGCGCGGCTCTGGTTTCGCTCGACGATCACCCCGACGACGCGAACCGCGTGCGCGCCACACTCGCCGACGGCTCGACGCTCGACGCGGATTTCGCCGTCGCCGGCATCGGTCTCGCGCCGCACACGGCGATTGCCGAAGCGGCGGGATTGCCGGTTGTCGACGGCATCGTCGTGGATGAATTTGGCGCGACGGCCGACCCGCGCATCTTCGCGTGCGGCGACGTCGCCAATCATCCGAATGCGTGGCTCAAACGCCGCGTGCGGCTGGAATCGTGGGCGAATGCGCAGAACCAGGCGATCGCCGCCGCGAAAGCAGTGCTCGGTGTCAAGGAAGCCTACGCCGACATCCCGTGGTTCTGGTCGGACCAGTACGACGTGAACCTGCAGATTCTCGGCGACATCCCGGTGGATGCGGAACTCGCCGTGCGCGGCAGCGTGCAGCAGAAAAGCGCGACGCTGTTCTATCTGCAGGACGGCAACCTGCGCGGCGCGATCGCGATCAACACGCCGCGTGATCTGAAGATCGCGCGGAAATGGATGAACCAGGGGCGTGCGGTCGATCTCGCGACGCTGACCGACGCCGGCAAGGCGCTCGCCTAATTCCAGTTATGGACAGGACACCAGGCATGAGAACCATCGACAACACCATTGAATATCGAGGCGGCGCCGGTGTCTCCGGTCCCGTCACCCGCGGCTCGATCATCGCGCGGCTCGAACGGCTGCCGGGCAACGCGATGCAGGTGCGCGCGCGTATCCTGATCGGCCTCGCCACGTTTTTCGACGGCTTCGACGTCATCGCGATCGCCGCGACGCTGCCGATCCTGATCCAGAAATGGCATCTGACGCCCTGGGAAATCGGCTTTCTGATTGCATCGGGTTCTGTCGGCCAGCTGTTCGGCGCGTTCCTGTTCCCGTGGCTCGCCGAGCGGAACGGACGCGTTCGCGCGATCGCGTGGAGTTCGGGGATCATCGGCGTGACGAGTATCGCGTGCGGTTTTGCGCCGACGTTCGCCATGTTTGTCGCGCTACGCGTGATTCAGGGCTTCGGGCTTGGCGGCGAACTACCCGTCGCCGCGACCTACATCAATGAGATCAGCCGGGCCCACGGGCGCGGGCGCTTCGTCCTGCTGTACGAAATCGTGTTTCCGATCGGGCTGCTCGCGTCGAACGCACTGGGCGCGTGGATCGTGCCGCGTTTCGGCTGGGAAGCCATGTATTTCATCGGCGGTATGCCGCTGATCCTGTTCTTCGTGCTGCGCAGGCTCGTGCCGGAATCGCCGCGCTGGCTCGCCGAACGCGAACGGATGGCCGAAGCCGATACCGCTGTGCGCGCATTCGAACGCGCCACGAAGGGGCCGCTCGCGCCGGTGACACACGCCGCCGAATTCGAGGCGCTCGCCGCTCGCCATCCGAAGCGCCGCATGAAGGACCTGTTTGGTCCCGCGTATCTGAAGCGCACGATGGCGGTCGCGATGCTGTGGATCACGTGCGGCTTCATTCAGTACGGTCTGTCGACCTGGCTGCCGACGATCTATCGCAATGTCTATCACGCGCCGTTGCAGCTCGCGTTGAACCTCGCCGTGGCGGCCTCGGTGCTCGGCGTGCTCGGCTCATTGACCTGCGCGCTGCTGGTCGACAAGGTGGGGCGCAAGCCGATCATCAATGTGTCGTTCCTGCTGTGCGCGCTTTCACTCGCGCTGGCAGGCGTGTTCCATGCTTCGTCGGTGTATGTGGTCGCGACGTTCTGCGCACTCTCGCTGGGTTTTCTGGCTTGCGGCTTTATCACCGCTTATGTCTATACGCCTGAGCTGTATCCGACCAGCATCCGCGCGTTCGGCTGCGGCGTGGGTGGTGCGTGGCTGAAGATCGCGGCGATTTTCGCGCCGGCCATCGTGTCGAAGACGATGATCGGCGGCAACCTCGATGTCGCGTTCTATATTCTCGCCGCCGTGCCGTTCCTCGCGGCGATCGCCGTGCATTTCCTCGGGATCGAGACCAAGGGGAAAGTGCTGGAGCAACTGGAAGCCTGATTTCAGGCCGCGGCGTTGTCGATGTGACAGCGCCGCGCGCGAACTTCAGGCTGGCTCCCGATCAGAATCCCGGCGCCGGATTCTCCGGAATCTGGTTGCGCAGGCTCAGGTTGATCGCGTTCCAGCCACGTATCGCGGCGATGGTGTACGACAGTTCCGCGATCTGGGTCTCGTTGAAATGCTCGCGCAACTCGCGATAAGCGTCGTCCGTGGTGTCCTGATGAGGCAACGCGTTGACGGCTTCGGCCCAACCCAGCGCCGCGCGCTCGCGGGCATCGAAGAACGGCGCCTCGCGCCAGCCGGCAATCGCGTTAAGGTGGCGCGGATCGGCGCCCTGTTTGATCAGATCTCGCCAGTGCATGTCGATGCAGACGCCGCAGCCGTTGACCTGCGAGACCCGCAAATTCACCATTTCCACGATCCTCGGGCCAAGCGAGCTTTGCTTGGTAGAGCCCGAAAGATTGATCATCGCCTTCAGGTTAGCCGGAGCGAGTTGAAAGAAGTTGATGCGTGCTGCCGTCATGATTTTCATCCTCTGATTGTGCTTGCGCCCTTCGCGCGTTGCATATCTACCAGACGTGCGGGACGGTCCGTTTGTGACAGGTACGGGTATCTTCCTCGCCGCCATCATCGGACGACGGGTAGCAAGGGAATCGCGCTGGCGATTACATCTGACGCGCCGGGCGCGGCGGCGTGCATCACGCGTCTGCTGTCGGGCCAGCGATCACGCCATGCCGGTTTCATGGTCGCCTGGCATGACATCCAGGGCTAAAGAATGTCCGCTGCCTGCCGTTAACGCATACGAGAACCCGTGTTGTGCGGAGTTCAGAAGGAAGTTCCGCGCAGGAACGCTGGCACATGACAGCGCCGTCTGATGCCATCAAAGCCCTGTTCTTGCGCCTTACAATACGCGCCCACCACCCGATATGCTCAGTCCCGTCAGCTTTCTCGTTGTCGCGATTATGTCCTGCGCGGTGAGCATGGCGGTTTTCAGTTCGCTATTACGCGCTGACATACCGGGATTGCCGCGCTGGATTGGCGCAAACGCCCTGCTGGCTGTCGCGCTCGGCCTTCTTGCTCTGCAAGCCCCCATGCCGGCGCGTATGGTCATCCTCATCGGGAGCGCGTTGCTCGCGGCTGCGGCGCTTCTGATGCTGCAAGGCTGCCGGCAGTTCTTTGGACTGCGCCCATCACATTCGTTCGAGTATGTCGCGTACGGCGCCCTGATGCTCGCGATAGTCTATTGGCAATATGTGTCGCCCAACGTCAATGCCCGCGCTGCGCTGATGTCGGCGTTTCTCGCATACATTCGCATTGTCATCGGCTGGATTACATATAAGTTGCGCCCGCCGGACAGGCCGAAGTACGGCTACTACTTTATGTCCGTTGTGGCATTTCTCGGAGCGGCTATCCATCTGTCGCGCAGTCTCGTCTGCATGCTGGGGTGGGAGCATCAAACCAGCTTTCTTGCGCCCACGCCGATGAACATTGCGTTTCTCGGCCTCGGCATATTGACGCTGCCGGCGCTCTCGGCAGGCGTCGTCATGCTCGCTCACGACCGCATGGCAGAGCGTATGGAGCGGCTTGCAAACGTCGACGGACTGACTGGCGCGCTGGTACGCCGTGCTTTCCTTGTTCGCGCAGAGGCATTGCTGAGTGACGCGAAACGTTCCCGGTTGCCGTTGTCCATCGCAATCCTGGACCTCGACAAGTTCAAGGCCATCAACGACGAACATGGGCACGCGGTCGGCGACCGGACGCTTGCGCATTTTGCTTCGACGGTATCGGGCGGCTTGCGAAGCGGCGATATCTTTGCACGCCTGGGGGGCGAAGAATTTGCCATATTGTGTCCATCTACCGGGCAAGCCGACACCATTCGCCTGATGGACCGGTTCCGTGCCCAGGTCGCTTCATCACGTTGGACGATCTCATCTGGCGCCGTACCGTGCACGTTCAGCGCCGGTGTCGACGAGTATCGTGAGGGCGACACATTCGCAGACATGATGGCACGCGCCGATGCCGCGTTATATGCAGCGAAAGCCTTAGGCCGGGATTGCGTTGTCGGTACATCATTGGCTGCCGGTCAACGGGTCCGGTCGGTTCAAGGCGAGAGCACGAGCGCCTGAGGCTATCCTGGCGTCGTCCTGCCGCACATGACTTTGCAGAAGTTGCACGGCGACTTCCTTCAAGCGCCCTTCGTATCTGTCAATAACGCACTTTCAACATATGCGGCGAACCTCGCTGGCAGGATGCCGTCCATCCGGCGCCCTGCCGTTCAAGGCTGGAAGACCATAACCGCGTGCGCGTCGTGGTGCTGTGCAAAGAGGGACGACGAACCCCGGACAGGTTGATCTGGCTGCCGTTTGCCGCAGTCACGCGACGATAACCGGGCGACGCCGACAGTGATGCCCGCAACGTACTCCAGTGCCCCCAGACTGACAATGTACCAGGCGTTGCCTCAGGCAGGCATGCTCACAAGGAATCACGAAGACTTCGCGTCTGTGGCATTACGCGAGGCGCACAAACGCCATGCGGCCTTCGGCGCGGCGATGGTCTCGACGGTGTGGCGCCACCAGCGTTCACCGCGATGCGGCGCGCCCAGATCCAGCCGCTCGCCCATGCGGGGCGTCGACAGCGCGACACCGCGCGCGAGGGCCAGCCCCGTTACCCTTTCGAACGGCTCCTGCCAGCGGTGCATCGCGAGATCGAAGGTGCCATTGTGAATCGGCACGAGCCAGCGGCCGCGCAGATCGATGTGCGCCTGCACGGTCTCTTCTGGCTGCATGTGAACGTATGGCCACTGCGCGTCGTACGCGCCCGTCTCGACCAGCGTGACGTCGAATGGCCCAAGGCGCTCGCCGATCGCCCGGAAGCCGTCGAAGTAGCCGGTGTCGCCGCTGAAGAACACGCGCAGATCATTGTCGACGATCACCCACGACGCCCATAACGTACTGTTGCCGTCGAGCAGACTACGGCCGGAAAAATGCTGCGCGGGCGTAGCGGTGAACTGCACGCCGTCCACCTCGGTGCCTTGCCACCAGTCGAACTGCCGCACCTTCGAAGCGTCGATGCCCCATTCGATCAGCCGGTCGCCGACGCCGAGCGGTGTCAGAAACACGCCGGTGCTCTGCGCAAGCGCGAGCACGGTTTCGCGGTCCAGGTGGTCATAGTGGTCGTGCGACAGGATCACGCCTCGCAGCGGCGGCAAATCGGCCAGCGCAACTGGCGGCGCATGAAAGCGCTTCGGACCGAAATGGCGAAACGGTGAGGCACGCTCGGCGAACACGGGATCGGTCAGCCAGAACTGGCCGCGCAGCTTCAGCAGCATCGTCGAATGACCGAGCCGGTAGAGGCTGCGGTCGGGCGCCGCATCGAGCTGCGCACGCGTCAGCGCATCGATGGGCAACGCGTCTGTCGGCGCGGTGCCGCGCGGCTTGTTGAGCAATATGTTCCACACAATGCCGAGCGTCTTGCGCAAACTTTCGGCAGGACGTGGCTTGACGTTGTGAAAGCGTTCGCCATCATGCTGCGGCGAGGTGCTGGACAACGCGCGGCTGCGTTGTGCGGCTCTAAAGCCGAGCGCGCGGCTGACAAATGCGGGAAGCGACGTCATGAGGTAGGCCATCCAGATGGAAATGTACACCTGGCAGTGTAGTTTATTTTTGAGAAAAGTAAACTGCCTGGTGTAAAATTCAGCCATGGATCCAGGTGCCACCCATCAACGTCTGACTGACCGCAAGCGTGTTGCTATCGTCGACGCCGCGATCGAGGAATTCCTCGCGGCCGGCTACGACGCGACCAGCATGGACCGTATCGCCGCCCGCGCGCACGTCTCGAAACGTACGGTCTATAACCATTTCCCAGGCAAGGAAGCCCTTTTCGCCGCGATTCTCCATCAACTGTGGGACGCGAGCCAGCGGGGCCATGCGCTCACCTACCGCGCCGACAAACCGTTGCGCGCGCAGTTGCTCGACCTTCTGGGCCGCAAGCTCCGGCTGCTGAACGACGAGTCCTTTCTGTCGCTTGCGCGTGTGGCGATCGCGGCCGGAATCCATTCGCCGGAGCGGGCGCGGGACATGGTCGCCCGTCTCGGCGAGCGCGAGGAAGACCTGACCGTGTGGGTCCGGGCGGCCGTCGCAGACGGCCGTCTGAAGATCGACGATCCGCTCTTCGCGGCGCTGCAGTTGCAGGCATTGGTGAAGGCTTTTGCGTTCTGGCCGCAGGTGACGATGGGCCAGGCGCCGCTCGGCGAACGGGAGCAAAGGAAGGTCGCGGAGTCGGCCGCGGACATGTTTCTCGCACGCTATGCATGAGCCGTCTTCTGGGGGCTTGCGTTTCGATCTTCATGCCCACCGGACCGATAGTTCGCCGCTTTGTCCGTGCAAGGCCTCAGGCTGCTGACTTTCTTGATCCCGAAACCAGGGTGCGTGCCTCGCCCGGTTTCGGCTGGCAAAGTACGGACACGTCTAACCTGATCACACGATCCGCCCGCACTGATGGGGCGTTTCGGTGTTGTTGCATAAATCCTGACGGCAAATGTGAAGATCCACTTGGGCGCTATACCGCTGCTGGTTGTCTGGTGCCGAATACCTGCTTATGCCCGTCTCTACATCCGGATGACATCAACGACCATCTTCTTCTTGTCCCTGAACTGGTAAATCGTGATTGCCGCGTCTTTCAGATCGCCGTGCGAATCGAATGCGATTCTTCCAATCACACCGTCGTATTGCGTGCCGGATCTTCTCAAGCGCATCAGGGAGGACTATCCGAATCTCGTGATCGAACTGACCAGCGACACCTCGTCCAGTCTTGCGACGCAACTTGTAAGCGGCCACATCGACGTTTCATTTCAGACGACGGGCGTCAGCGGCTCGGACATGGCAAATGTGCCGCCAGGCAGTCTGCCGATGCGCTGGATGGCGAGCCCGGCGCTCAATCTGTCAGCTCAGGCATTGACGGAGGCAGAACTGGCTGCCTACCCGGTTATCAGTTTCGCGCGTCATTCGCCGCCACACGAGTTTCTGACGGGATTGTTCGCCGCTAGCGGCGATGTTCAAGTGCAGATCAACTGTCTGTCGTCGGTGGCAGCCATCATCCGGCTCGTAGTGGACGGGTTCGGCATTGCCGTGCTGCCTCCCGCATTTGTCATGCGCGAGCTCGAAGCCGGTCAACTGCAACTGCTGCAAGTGACGCATCGGGTGCCCGCGTTGCCGCTCGTCGCCGCGTTTCGGCGCACGCCCGATAGCCTGCTTTCCGAGTCGATCACACGACTTGCACTGAACGTGGTGCTCGAATTCAGCCTGAAACATGGCCCCGATTTCGCGCAGTTCCCACCCACGGACGAAACAATTTCGCGCGCCTGAACGCTCCCATCATCAACACGAGTATTCCGACATGCTGACCACCCTCGCCATTTCGATTGAACCGCTCGATGCGATCCGTTGTGAGCCTTATGGCTGGATGCTCGGCAAGCCCGTTCGCGCCGACAGCGACGCGCCGTCGTACATCAGCCCCGCATCGGATTTCTGGCGTGAGCATCTGTTTGACACTGACTCGCCGGGTGAAACGGAAATCCTGTGGGTGATCTACCGGAACCGCGATGACAAGGTAACGTCTCTCGAACTGCATCGTCTGACCCAGCAGGCCATCGTGCCACTGACGGCGCCAGTCATCCATATCGTCGCGACCTCACTGGACGACGGTACCCCGAACCTGAATTCCTTGCGTGCGTTCGACATTCCGGTCGGTAAGGGCCTGTGCATGCGGCCCAATATATGGCACGCGACCCGGGTTCACGAACGCGAAGCGACGTGCCTCATGCTCACCCGCCCATCGACGACCTACGACCTCGTGGTTCATCTCAAAACACATGCGCCAGCATGCGAAAGTGTCATGCGAAGTATCGAGATGCACCGGCTCGAAAGATAGCAGCCGTCGCGATTCGGTAAGCAGGAAACCCGTTGCAGCCGCGTTCAAGTCGTTGCTGTACGTCTGGCCGACCGGCTTGCGAACGCGCCTGTCCATGAAGTTTCACCCCAAAAAGTGTCTGTTCACCGCTACGGAAATCCGTGTAGGATACTGTACATCCATACAGGTATTTTCGAAATCCAGTGACTGTCCCGTCCCCCATTCCGGAAGCAATACATCCATCGCTCTGGCGGGCGTCGCAGCTTGCGCGTGGCCGCGGCCGTACGGTCGAGACTGGATATGCGGCGCTGTCGGCAGAATTGCCTGGCGGTGGCTGGCCCGTCGGCACGCTCGTCGATCTGCTGGTCCAGCAGGCCGGCGTGGGTGAGATGCGGCTGCTGCGCCCTGCGCTCAGCGAACTGGGTAAGCGACCGGTTGCGATGGTGCAGCCGCCGCACATTCCCAACGGACCTGGCCTTGAGTACATCGGGCTCTCGCCAGGGCAACTGATGCAGATTCGGGCCTCGAAGACAGCGGACGCATTGTGGGCAGCAGAGCAGATTCTGCGCGCAGGCAGTTGCGGCGCACTGCTGTTCTGGGCGCAATACGTTCAGACCTCGTCGCTGCGGCGACTGCATCTCGCAGCACAGTCTTCGGAAACGTTGTTCTTCATGGTCCGCCCGCTGGCGGCAGCACAGGACGCCTCTCCCGCGGTTTTAAGACTGGTCCTCCGGCCAGAACGCGACGGTCTGACCGTCGACATTACGAAGCGACGAGGTCCAGCACGCGCAGAACCTCTGTCCGTCCCACTTCAACCAACACCTGTCCTGTTTTCCCACCATGCGCGTATTTCTCGCCGTCCACTTGCCCCGGTTGCAACTCGAGGTCTTCCAGCCGAAGTGGCGGCCTGAGCCCGCACACGGCTGCGTGGTCCTGGACAGGGACAAGGTGCTCGCCGCAGACGGGGTAGCCAGGTCTGCGGGCGTGCGGGTTGGCATGCAGCGCGGCGGTGTGTTGACGCTCGCGCCAGAGGTAGAAATGTACGAGCGCGACCCCGGCCGTGAACATGTCGCGCAGCGCGAAGTGGCAGTGGCGCTCATGCAGTTCTCGCCCGATGTCGCGGTGCTCGAAGAGGCTGTCGTCGTGGTCGACGTCGGCGCAAGCCTTCGGCTTTTTGGTGGACTACTTGCTGTATGCCGGCAGGCGAAAGCGATACTCGAAGCCATTGGACTGACCGCGCGGATAAGTGCCGCGCCCACAGGGCAAGGCGCATGGCTGCTGGCAAGGCACCGGAGTCGGCGCGTACTCAAGATTGACTCGCTTGAACGGCAACTGTCCGCGTTGCCGCTGCTGTCGGTGCCGGAAGTGCGACCGTTCACCGACTGGTTTACCGGGCTTGGCTGCGAGACCATAGCAGATGTCCGGCGGCTGCCGCGCGCGGGGCTGCAGCGCCGTTGCGGCGAGCACCTGCTTGATTCACTCGACCGTGCTTTCGGCACGACGCCAGAGCTGTTTGACTGGCTTGAATTGCCTCCAACGTTCTCTGCGCGCATTGAAATGCCCGACCGCATCGAGCATGCGGAAGCAGCACTTTTCGGCGCTCATCGCCTTGTCGTGCAGCTTTGTGGCTGGCTTTGCGCGAAGCATCTGGCGCTCACAGGCGCGACGCTTTTGCTCGAACATGAACGCGGCAGACAGGCGATAGACCCTACGCCCATCGAGATTGCGCTGGGTGAGCCCACATGGCGAGAGGACCATCTTGTCCGGCTCATCAAGGAACGGCTTGCCCGTGTTGAACTGACCGCGCCGGTCATCGCACTGCGACTTGATGCGTTGGACGTGCAACCGGCGGTACCGGTGTCCAGCACGCTCTTTCCAGAACCCGGTGGCTCCGCGGAGGAGCATGCCCGCCTCGTCGAACTGCTGGTCGCAAGGCTTGGCGAAGACAACGTGCTCAAACCTTCGCCAACGGCAGACTACCGGCCGGAAATCGCGAATCGATGGGTACCAGTCGGCAACACGTCGAAAAGCACCATGCTTCCAGAGGGACTTCCACGACCAACATGGCTGCTTGAGAAGCCGGTACGTCTGCTCATGCGCAAGCACCGACCGTTTTATGGTTCACCGCTGCGGATGGTGTCGCCGGGTGAGCGCATTGAGGCTGGATGGTTCGATGGCGAGTTGATGACGCGCGACTATTTCGTCGCACAGACTGAAGACCAGACCTGCTTCTGGATATACCGCGAGCGCGTCAGCAGTCGCGACGCGGAAGAAGACCAGCGGTGGTTTCTCCACGGCCTCTTCGGATGACAGGCCATGGATTCCACCTTTTCCACACTGCCGGCGTACGCCGAGCTGTTCTGCTTTTCGAATTTTTCATTCCTGCATGGCGCTTCGCATGCAGAGGAACTGGTCGGGCGCGCAGCGCAACTCGGCTACTCGGGTCTGGCAATAACAGACGAATGCTCGCTTGCGGGTATCGTACGGGCGCACGTTGCGGCCAAGGAAGCGAAGCTTCCGCTCGTCATCGGGTCGTACTTCCGGCTCGTCAATGCCGACGGTTCAACGGCGTTCGGTCTCATCCTCCTCGCCCAGAACCGCGAGGGATACGGGAACCTCTCAGAGCTGATCACGCTTGCCCGCACACGCGCGCCGAAAGGCCAGTATCGGCTGAGGCCGCAGGACCTGTCGCGGCCCGACCGGGAAAACAGCCATCTGCGCGGCATGCCCGATTGCCTCGCGATACTGGTGCCCGACTTTCCCACGAAAGAGGATGTTCTGGATGCACAGCTTGAGTGGTTCGACCAGACATTTCCAGGGCGTGCGTGGTGTGGGCTCGTGCTTCATCAACGGGCGATGGATGACATCCATCGCGGTGCCGTTGAATACGTTGCCAACAGGCATCGCATACCCGTCGTCGCGCTCGGCCAGGTGGTGATGCATGTGCGCTCGCGCAAGCCGTTGCAGGATACGTTGACGGCTATCCGTGTGGGCAGGCCGGTGCACGAATGCGGATATGACCTGGCACCCAACGCCGAGCAGCATCTGCGTTCCCGGCTGCGACTCGCAAACCTCTATCCGGAGTACGCGCTCGGCGAGACGACCAACATCCTCGCACATTGCACTTTCTCACTCGACGAGCTTCGGTACGAGTACCCCGACGAACTGGTGCCACCCGGATTCACGCCTGCGACCTATCTGCGGCAGGAGACGTATACCGGTGCACAGCGACGTTTTCCTTCAGGCATTCCACACAACGTTCAGGGGCAGATTGAACACGAACTTGAGCTGATTGCGGACCTGCAATATGAACCCTATTTCCTGACGGTATATGACATCGTGCGGTTTGCACGGAGTCAACACATTCTGTGTCAGGGACGTGGCTCTGCCGCCAATTCGGCGATCTGCTATTGCCTCGGTATTACTGAAGTTGACCCTGCACGTGGCAATATGCTTTTCGAGCGCTTTATCTCAAAGGAGCGTGGCGAACCGCCGGACATCGATGTCGATTTCGAGCATCAACGGCGCGAAGAGGTAATCCAGTACATTTACAAAAAATACGGTCGCGACCGGGCGGCAATTGCTGCCGCCGTTTCGACGTATCGATCCCGCGGCGCCTTGAGGGAGACCGGCAAGGCACTAGGCGTCGACCCGCAGATTGTCGATGCCGTGGCCAGGGGGCATCAATGGTTTGATGGCAAACAGGACCTCCTCAAACGTTTTACGGAGTCCGGCCTGAACGCGGAGACTCCGCTGATTCAGGCCTGGGCGTCTCTCGCGTCGCAGTTGCCTGGCTTTCCCAGACACCTGTCCCAGCACTCCGGTGGATTTGTTATCAGCCGGGGCAAACTTACGCGCCTCGTGCCGGTTGAAAATGCTGCAATGGTGGACCGGTCGGTCATCGAGTGGGACAAGGACGACCTCGAATCACTGGGCCTGCTGAAGATTGACGTACTGGCACTCGGGATGCTGTCGGCAATCCGCCGCGCACTTGACCTGATAACAGACCAGCGAGGCGAACGGTTCGAGATGCAGGACATACCTGCAGAAGACCCGCAAACCTACGACATGATTTCGCATGCGGATACCGTTGGCGTATTTCAAATCGAGTCGCGTGCGCAAATGAGCATGCTGCCACGACTGAAGCCCCGCACGTTCTATGACCTGGTTATCGAAGTTGCCATCGTTCGCCCGGGACCGATTCAGGGTGGCGCCGTTCATCCGTATCTGCAGCGTCGCCAGGGATTCGAGCCGGTGACTTACCCCAGCAAAGCGCTTGAGACTGCCCTGGGCCGCACGCTGGGCGTTCCGATTTTCCAGGAACAGGTGATGCAGGTGGCCATTCTTGCCGCAGGGTTCACTGCTGGAGAAGCGGACCAGTTGCGAAGGGCGATGGCAGCCTGGAAGCGCAAGGGTGGCCTGGATAAATACTACGACCGCATCGTCAATGGCATGCTCGAGCGCGGGTACGACAAGACATTCGCGGATGGCATCTTTCAGCAGATTCTCGGTTTCGGCGAGTACGGTTTCCCGGAAAGCCATGCCGCCAGCTTCGCACTGCTCGTGTACACAAGCAGCTGGCTGAAACGCCACGAACCGGAAGCCTTTCTTGCGGCGATGCTGAATAGCCAGCCAATGGGTTTCTATTCGCCGTCGCAACTGGTGCAGGATGCGACGCGACATGGAGTCCAGGTACTGCCGGTCGACGTCACGACAAGTGGTTGGGACTCGTCGCTTGAGCACGTGGACGGTGCTGAAAAGCCCGCCGTCAGGCTTGGTTTGTCGTTGCTCCGGGGCATGCGGGACGGCGCCGCGGAGCGCATTGAAAATGCGCGAGCCGTGAGGCGGTTCACGACAGTGAATGACCTCGCGCGACGCGCTCAGCTGGACCGTCACGACCTGCAGGTGCTTGCCGCGGCGAACGCACTGTCATCTCTTGCCGGCAATCGACGCGAAGCGCTATGGCAGTCGGTTGCCTCCGTGCCTGACAAAGACATGCTGTCGGTCGCGAAGGTTGAAGACGAAACACCAGAGCTGGGTGCACCTTCCGAAGCTCAAGACATCGCCGGCGATTATCGGTCCATGGGACTGACACTCGGACGCCATCCTCTTGAACTTCTGCGACCTCAGTTGCTTGCCAGCAAACTGATGCCGACCTCAACGCTGCAGACTTACCGGAGCGGCCGGCTGGCCCGCGCCTGTGGCATCGTCACCATGCGTCAACGGCCGGAGACCGCGAAGGGTGTCATCTTCATCACTATCGAAGACGAGACGGGCAATGTGAACGTCATCATATGGCCCAAGGTGTTTGAGCAGCAGCGCAAGGAAGTCCTCGGCGCATCGTTACTCGGAGTGCTTGGCGTATGGCAGTGTGAAGGCGAGGTACGACATCTCGTCGCGCAACGTCTCATCGACATGTCGCATCTACTTGGCGGTCTGACTGCGCCAAGCAGAAATTTTTGCTGACCAGACATGGTGTCAGGAACCTCTGTTTCCTTCTCCAGCAAGCATTTTTGACGGGCGAACGTGTCTCAGGCGCGCTGTTCGACAAATGCTAACAAGACGACCCTCACGGAACGTAAGCAACAGGCGCAAAAGCCAGTCGACGGTCGGCTCCCTGGTGTTTCGCTAAGTCTGGGTGAGACCGCCGTGTCGCCGGGTCGGCTCGCGCATCGTGACGTATTCTTCCGCGGCTGTCGGATGCACAGCCAGCGTCGCGTCCAGATCTGCTTTGCGAGCGTCCGCCTGCATGGCGACGGCGACAAGCTGGATCATCTCAGCCGCTTCGGGCCCCATCATGTGGGCGCCCAGCAAACGGCCCGTCGGTCGATGTACAACCAGCTTCATCAGCATTTTTCCGTCCCGACCCGACAGCGTCGCCTTCATGGGCCGAAAGCGGGAGATGTAGATGTCGATTTCGTCCGGCGCGCTGATCAGCGCAGCTTCCTCGGAAAGTCCGACGACGCCGACTTCCGGAGTCGTAAACACAGCGGTTGGCACGCAGGCAAATGAGCTCAATGCCTCTTTGCCGCCAAAAACCCGATCCGCAAACGCGTGACCTTCCCTGATCGCGATCGGAGTCAACGCCACGGCGTTGCTCACGTCGCCGACCGCGTAGATGCCGTCGACGTTTGTGCACGAATGCGCGGTAACCACCACGGCACCGCGTTCGCCGAGCTGAACGCCGGCGTTGCCCAGGCCAAGAAACGCAGTGTTGGGGCGACGCCCCGTGGCACCGAGAACGGCATCGATTTCGAACTGCATGCCATTGGAAAGACGCACACTCAGCGCGCCCTCTTTCTCACGACGCTCGATGCTCGCAAGCCTCGCCTCCGGGACGATCCGTACACCCGATTCGATCAAGGCGGACTGAAGGTGAGAACGAACGTCCTCGTCGAATCCTCGCAGGATCTTCGCCCCGCGCATGACCACGGTCACTTCCGATCCAAGCCGTTGCAGGATGCACGCGAATTCGAGCGCGATGTAGCCTGCGCCCTGCACGAGAACCCGGCGAGGCTGTGTGTCCCATTCGAATAGCTGGTTGGAATTCGCGACCCACTGGGAACCGGGATAGTTATCCGGTTCAGCCGGGACCGCGCCGGTAGCGACAAGAATGTGCTGCGCCTGCAACTGCCGCCCGCTGCCCACGAGGCGAACAGTGCGTGGCCCCTCGAAGACAGCGCGGTCCTGAATTATCTCGACACCGGCCTGTTTCAGCGTGCTCTCGTAGACTTTTTCCAGTCGATGAACCTCCTGGTCGATGGCACGCTTGAGCCGTCCCCAATCGAACGTGTGCCCGTCCAGTTTCCACCCATAGCCCGCTGCATCCTCGAACTCGGCTCTAAAGCGGGACGCCAGCACCATCAGCTTTTTCGGCACACAGCCACGGATCACACAGGTTCCCCCCAGTCTGTGTTCTTCCACGAGGACAACCCGCGCGCCGTGACTGGCCGCGATCCGTGCTGCGCGCACACCGGCGGACCCGCCGCCGATCACGAGCAGATCAAACTTCATTTCCGGCATGATCGCACCCGGGACGGACAAGCCGGTGTCGCAAGGCGGTGACGACGCCCATCGCAAGAGTTTGCGAACTGCACGGCACTCATACAGCACCCGCCAGTCGACCACCGGTCTTGCTGGCGAGCCCCACCTCTTCATATCCGCCTCCGGATTCGTCGGGCCACGAGGTGGCAACCCGGAAAGATGGGCGCGCCGCCAGAGCCGTGTACCAGGCGTGGATGTTCGGACGCTTCGTAGCTGACCAGAACTGCTCCTCGCCCAGCGCCGACAGCCGGAACATGAAGGGCGCAATACAGATGTCCGCTAGCGAGAACTCGCCAACGATCCAGGGCCCGGGGACAACTGCCGTTTCGACGTGATCCAGCAGCACTTCAATTCTGGCAGTTGCTTCTGCAAGCTCCTTTTCGCCGATCTCGCCGCGCACGCCACGCGAATGCATATCCTGAAGGAATTTTGTCGGACGGCGGGCCGCCTGTTCACGCAAAGCTTCGTCGCCCCAGCGATTGCGCAATTTCGGAATGATGTACCTGACCATCGTCAGCTTGACGATCGCTTCGAATCCCTCTTCGCACGCCCGCACAAAACCACGCATACGTGCAGCTTTGAGCGCATCCGCGGGAATGAGCCGCACGCCGCCGAATGCTGCATCGATGTATTCGTTGATAACAGCCGAATCGCAGATGATTTCGCCGTCGTGAACAAGAGTTGGCACCACCCCCTCGGGATTGATCGCGAGGTATTCGGGACGCAATTGATCGAACTTGAAGAGATCGACGTATCGACTTGTCCACGGTACCTGCTTTTCTTCAAGCGCCATGCGAACGCGGACGGAACAGACCGAGCTCCAGAAGTGATATAGCTCTACCATCATTTACCTCTTTCAGATTGCGACGAGAAATAGCAAAAAAGCGGGACCGGTCAGAAACTGTGCTGCAGGCCGACCATCGCGCCCGTCTGGTTCATGCCCGCGCCCGGCGTGGCGCCGGGTCCGCCCGCGCTGACGTTGTATGCGGCGTGACGGCTGTTCATCAGATATGCGGTCTGCACATACACCGCCGTGCGCTTGGACAGCGAGTACGCACCGCGCAGCATCGCCATGGTGGCGCGCGTGTCATGCTGCGGGTTGATCATGCGAAAGCCTTCGCCCTCCACCCGGAACGCAGGCGTAACCAGATACGACACGCCCGCGAAATACAGATCGGAACGCACCGAGGCGGGGCCGCCGTCGCCCGGTTCCACGCGCCGGCCCAGCCAGCCCGCGTCGAACTTCACCGGACCGAACTTCGCGTAGGCGTTGAGCTGGGTGCGGATGTCCTTGCCGTTGCGTCCGAGCGGCGCGGGCGCGAGCCCGTCGAAGAAACTGAAGCCCGCATTCTGGCCGCCGCGCTGTTCCTCGTAAGAGGCCGCTGCGCCGAAGTGCCCGGCGTCGTAGCGCAACAGCGCCGACAGATTCGTGCACTGCTGGAAGTCGCCCGCGACCTGCCCCGCGCATGTGCCCTGTCCCGGCGAGTTGCCGGTACCCGCCGAGTCGCGTCCGAACGAATACATCGCGCCGATCGTGAACGGACCGAAACGTCCTTTGTAAGCGACGCTGTTATCGGCGCGCGCGTTGGGCAAATAATTGTCGAACGAGCCGAGGCTGTACACCGCGGGCCCTGAGATTTCGTTGTCCGCAAGCGCGTAGGTGGTCATCGTGTATTGCCGGCCGAACGACAACGTGCCCCAGTTGCTGGATAGCCCGACCCATGACTGCCTGCCAAAGAGCCGCCCGCCCTGGCTGATGTCGCCGCCGCGCGTATTGAAGCCGTTTTCCAGCACGAAGACTACCTGCAGACCGCCGCCCAGGTTCTCGACGCCGCGCAGACCCCAGCGCGATGGAATCAGGCCGCTGTTGCCGGGCATGCGGGCGAGCGTCTGACCTTGCGCGCCAACGTGATTGACGAACTCGACACCCGTGTCGACCACGCCGTACAGTGTGACGCTCTGGGCGTATGTCGCACAACTAATCGATGAAAGGGCCAGTCCGAGGAAAAGTGAATGTTTCATGCCGTCTCCTGTTGTTTATTGTGCCGGCCCCGGGTGCCGACTGAATGCGGCTTTCCGGGTACGGCATTCTTGTACCCCGCGCCGCAACAGGCGACACAGGAATTCTGATTCTTTATGGCGGTTGCTTAAGCTATCATTCAGTTTCGACTTTGCAGCATCAGAAGCCACTCATGCCCAAATCCGTATCCCCTTCGCGCGCCCCCCGCGTGCGCGCCGCCGCCAGTCAGGCCGCGCCGGTTTCGAGGAATCAGCCGTTGCCGGCCGAGCGCCCCGACCACGATCTGGATCACTCGGTCGGCTATCTGCTCAACCGGGCTGCCAGCATCATCGCGGCCCGCTTCAGCGACGACCTGAAGGCTTACAACATCAACCTGCAGACGTGGCGCGTGCTCGCGGCGTTGCGTCACGAAGATCACCAGACGCTGTCCGACCTCGCCAGTCATACCGGCTCCGAGCTGTCCTATCTGTCGCGCGCGGTTAGCGCGCTGGAAACCAAGGGCTACATCCAGCGCAGCGAATCGCCGGCCGACCGCCGCAACATTCATCTTTCGATCACCCCCGCAGGCGCGGCGATCGTCGCCGAACTTGCTCCGCGCGCGTGGGAGATCGAGCGCATGTCCATGAAAGGCGTCACGGCCAGTGAGCTCGCCATCACGCTCAAGACATTGCGGGCGGTCTTTTCCAACCTCGTCGACAGCTGCGAAGACGCCTCCGTCGTCAATCGCAAGCTGACTGTCGCGCGCCGCGTGCGCCGCCGCGAAGCACGCGACGAAGCGTCCCGGTGAGCGCGCCGGCGACCTGCGTCATCAATGCGCATGGGGCACGAAGTCCTGCGTGATCTGCTTGTATTCGAGAAAATCCTCCACTGAAGCGAGGCCGCCGAGGCGCCCGGAGCCGCTCGCCTTGAATCCACCCTCCTCGAACTCGACCGCGAGATTCGCCCAGCTATTGATGGAAACGAGGCCGGCATGCAAGCGCCGCGCAACGCGCACCGGGCGATCGACATCGCGGCTCCAGACGCACGCGCTGAGTCCATAGTCGCTGTCGTTGGCCATCTCGATGGCTTCTTCTTCGGTATCGAAAATCTGCAACGTCTGCACCGGCCCGAACGTCTCTTCGCGGACAATCGGCAGGCCCGGATCGCTGATCTCGAGCAGCGTGGGCAGATAGAACGCGCCGCCCGCGAGCGCCGGATCTTCCGGTGGACCGCCACGCACGACAGCGCGCGCGCCAGCGGCAATCGCTGCCTCGACGGCCGCGTTCACCCGCGCCACCGCCGCGTTGTCGATCAGCGGGCCCATCTGGCTGGACGGGTCGCGCGCCGGGCCGGCGCGCACGGCGCGCAAGCGTTCGGCAAGCCCTTCCGTGACCGCTTGCGCAACCTTGCGGTGAACGAGAATGCGGCTACCGGTCATGCAGAATTGCCCTGCGAAGACCGTGCAGGATTTTTCGAGCACGGGCAGCGCGGCGTTCAGATCGGCGTCTTCGAAAATCAGATGCGGGGTCTTGCCGCCGAGTTCGAGCCCGACGCGCTTGAGGCGATCCGCCGCTGCACGAGCGATGGCGCGCCCGGTCGAGGTGCTGCCCGTGAAGCTGATGACGGGCACCTGCTGCGAGTCGACGAGCCGCCGCGCTCCATCGGCACCGGACTCGATGACGATGTTCACGACACCCGGCGGAATATCGCTCACGGATTCGATGATGCGGCCGAGCAGCGCCGCCGTTTGCGCCGCCTGATGCGGCATCTTGATGACGGCGCTGCAGCCCGCGGCCAGCGCCGGCGCCAGCGCGCGGATGCACAGGTACGCCGGCGAATTCCACGGGATGATGAGACCGGCGACACCGGCCGGCTCGCGGATCGACATCGCCTGCTGGCCCGGCCGGCTTTCCAGCACGCGCCCGAAGTTGTGCATCGAAAGGCCGACGGCAAAGCGCAGCGCGCGCGGAATCAGCGACGCCTCGAAGGTCGCCTCGGGCCGGATCTTGCCGTTCTCCATGCAAAGCGTGTCGATGACTTCATCGAGCCGGGCCTCGAACGCGTCGGCGAGATGGCTCAAGGCTGTGGAGCGCAGATGGGCGTCGCTTCGCCATGGACTGCGCAGAAATGCGTCGGCGGCGGCGTCGATCGCCGCCTGCATGGTCTGCTCCGGCGCGTCGTGAAAATAGCCGATCACGTCTCCCGTCGCCGGATCGATACTCGCGCGGCGCGGGCCATCGCTGCGCCACGCGCCTGCGATCCAGTGCTGCGCATCAGGTACTGCTGACATGGCAGGCTCTCCTGTTTCAACAAAGGTCGATTGTTCGAGCGAGCCTGGTCAGGCCGCGGCCGTGCGGGCACCGTCACGGGCGACGCGATCGAGCAGGCGCGCGGCGTTGCCCCCTTCGACCGCGCGCAGTTCCGTGTCGCTGAAACCGACATCGCGCAGGCCTGCCAGGGTTGCCTCCATGCCGTGCTCAGGGACGAACGGAAAATCCGTGCCCAGCAGCACGTTGGCGGGCGTGACCAGCTTGAGCAGCGCGGCCATCGACATGGGGTTCGCGGAAATCGCCGTGTCGTAGTAGAGACGGCGCAGGATCGGCATCACGCCGCCCGGTACGTGCGGGGCCAGGCCCTTGTCGATCGAGCCGAGCATCGCCATGCGGGTTGCGAGATACGGCACGGTTCCACCGGCATGCGAGAAGATGAAACGGATGTCTGGACACCGCGTGAACGTTCCCGAAAACAGCAGGCTCGCGACCGTACGCGTGGTGTCGTGCGGAAACTCGATCAGCGAATCCGGTTCGTCGGGCAACAGGCTGCGGCTGCAACTGCAGGAGGTCGGGTGTACATAGACCACTGCCTTGCGGCGGTTGAGTTCGTCGAATACCGGCGCGAAGTCCGCATGGCCCAGATAGCGATCGGCGTAGTTCGTCATCAGACCGATGCCGTCCGCCTTCAGGACGTCGAATGCATGGTCGATCTCCTTGAGTGCCGCGGAGACGTCCGGCAGCGGCAATGCGGCGAACGTGCCGAAACGGGTGGGATGATCAGCCACCATCTGTGCCGAGAATTCGTTGCACGCGCGCGTGAGCGTTCGCGTTTTCGCCATGTCGGGCATCCATAGCGGCGGTGCCGACACCACCGCTGTCGTGATGCCGTGACGGTCCATCACGGCGAGCGAATCGGCTACCCGCCACTGCGGTGCGACACGATTCGGCGCGGGTGCGCCGATGGCCGCCTCGCCCATTGTTTCGCGAAACACCGGCGGCAGAAAGTGATGATGCACGTCGATGCGCTGGAGGGCGGCGGACGCGACCACCGCATTTCCCGTGGTTCCCTTTTCCGTTTGAGCCATGCCGGGCACGACCTTGCTCGCGAGCAGGCCCGCCATCATCATTCCCAGCTTGCGGCGTGCGGGCCTTGCAGCACGGCCGGTCTCCAGATTGCGTTCGTTGTTTTCCTGATGCATGGCTCTTCCTGAGTTGAATGCATTGATGCCCATCGCGGCGACTCCCCCGTTACCCCCGAGACCCGGCATGCGCGTCGACGGGCGCGGGTATCAGACAGGCTCGGCGACGACGCGATTCTCGATCGTCCCGATGCCGTCGATATCAGCGCGCATGACGTCGCCGACGCGCAGGTACTTCGCCGGACTCATCGCGACGCCCACGCCTGAAGGCGTCCCGGTCGCCAGCAGATCGCCCGGTTCGAGCGTAAAGGCTGTCGAGAGGTGGGCGACCTGCGCGTAGACGTCGTGGATCATCGAGCCGGTCTCGTCGTCCTGACGCAGCTCGCCGTTCACCCACATCCGCAAACGCAGCGCATGCGGATCGCCGATCTCATCGGGCGTGACGATCCACGGCCCCGTGGGACCACAGGTGTCGAATGACTTGCCGATCGTCATGGTCTGCGTGGCGAGTTGCCAGTCGCGCACCGATACGTCGTTGCACACCATGTAGCCGGCGATGAACGTGGCGGCCTCCTCGCGCTTCACGTGCCTGCAACGCTGACCGATCACCGCGCACAACTCGACCTCGTAGTCGAGCTTGTCCGATACGGCCGGCAGATGCACGTCGCCGAACGGACCGTTGATGCAGGAAACCTGCTTGTTGAACCAGACCTGCGTCGGTGGCGTCGCCACACCGACTCTCGCCGCCTCCTCCACGTGCTTGCGATAGTTCATGCCGATCGCGAGGAACTTCGACGGATTGGGCAGCGGCGCGAGCAGTTCGACTTGCGCGAGCGGCACCGCATGGTCGCCGCGCACGGCGCGGGCGCGCGTGATTGCATCGGATCCGGCCTGCAGCAGCCCCAGCATGGTGTCGGGCAACGCGGCATCGTTGCGCGGCAGATCGATCACCTGATCGCCGTCCACCTTGCCGATCGAGATCCTGCCGTTATGCCTGTAGGTAACGAGTTTCATGAGTGATTGAAGAAGAAAGGGTTATGCGAGGCTCGCGGGAGACGGGTCTTCGTTGACCTGCTCCTCGCGGTGAGCCATGACGGGAAACGGATAGCGGCGCGGCAGCCGCAGCAGCAGCCACGCAGCGCACGCCAGCACGGCGACGAAGGCGATCAGCGCGGGACGGTAGGAGCCGGTGGCATCGTAGGCGGCGCCCATCGCGAACGGCCCAAGGCCGCTGCCGATGGTGAATACCGCGAACAGGTAGCCGTAAATCTGTCCGAACGCGCGCAGACCGAAGTAGCGGCTCTGCAGATACGCGATCAGGTCGACCTCCGCGCCCATGCCGAGACCGATGAGCACGGCGCCGAGCGTCGTGAGCAGAGGGTCTCGGCTCGCGAGCAGCGTCACGACGCCTAGCGCCGGAAGCACGACAAACGCGATCGCGACGTGAGGACCGAAGAACCGGTCGAGCAGGAAACCGCACAGCAGACGCCCGACGATCAGCGACGCCCCGATGGCGGAGAACACAACCACCGCCCGGCTGGCGGGAATACCGCGGTCGGTCAGCAGGGGCACGAGGTGCACGATCGTTCCGTTGGCGACGATCGGTATGCAGAAGAACGCCACGGCGAGCATCCAGAAATGCGGGCTGCGCAAGGCCGTGCGCGCGTCGATGCCGGGTAAGCCGCGAACGTGCGCCTGGGCCGCCGCGGTGCGAGGCAAACCGTCCGCGTCGCCGACAAACAGCCCGACGGCGACAAAAGCGATCACGAACACCGTCATGCCGACCGCGACATAGGCGCCGCGCCATCCGAACCGGTCGAGATACAACTGCGTCAGGCGGGGCACGAGCGCGGCGCCCAGTCCCACGCCGGTCATCGCGATGCCCATTGCGATACCGCGCCGCCGGTCGAATGCCGCGGCAATCGCCTTGGCGTACGGCAGCGGCGCCTGCCCCGCGCTGAAGAGCCCGACCACCGAGAACATCGCGAGAAACACCACCGGGATGCCCGGCACCAGCGACATAGCCGCGATGGCGAGCGCAAACAGCGTGATGGCGGCGAGCGTGACCCGCTTGATGCCGTGGCGGTCCATCAGCTTGCCGGCGATGGGCGTGCCGACCGCAGCGAAGACCGAGCCGAGCAGCACGGCGGCAGACACCATGCTGCGATTCCAGCCGAGTTCCGCCATGATGGGCTTCATCAATACGGAAGCCGAAAACTGCAGCACCGTCACGTTGCCGACGATCAGTCCGAGGACCGAGCCGAACACGATCCACCATCGATTTCTAAACATACCTCGCACGATTGTCTCCAGTTGCTTTTGTTATCCGGTTCTGCGGCGCCACTGCGGGCGGATTCCGCCGCGTTGTCATGCGGCGGTGCTGTGCTCGATGAAGCGTCCAGCATGGAACAGCAGCGGCGATTCGCTGCCGTAAGAAAAGCGCTCGACGTGACCGAGAATCATCACGTGATCGCCGTACGTTTCGATGGCGGCTCGCCGGCATTCGAAGCGGGCCAGCGTGTCGCCGATCACTGGCACGTCGCCGAGGCCGGTTTCGATGCGTTCGCTGAAGGAGGCGAACTTGTCTTCCGAGGGTCGCGCGAAGTGACTCGCGAGATGCTGCTGGTCGGCGGCAAGGACGTGCACCGCAAAGTAGTCCGACGCCCTGAACACCGGCAGGCTCGGGGCGCGGTCGTTCAGGTACCACGCGACGAGCGGCGGATCGAGCGAAACGGAACAGAACGAATTGACGGTCAATGCGGCCTTGCGGCCGTCCGCGGTGCGGGTCGTGACGATGCACACGCCAGTGGCGAAGCGCCCTAGCGCGTTGCGCAACTCGCGGCTATCGACAGATGGCGTGCTCATGCTTTTTCCCCGGTTTTTTCCGCGATGAAATCAGGCGCGGCATTGGCGCCCGCGCCCGTGAAGCAGCGTGGATCGCGCGTGGAGCCCCAGTAGTCCAACGAAAGCGGCGATGGCTCGATGCGCCGCGGCGCGCGTGGGAACGCTTCGGGGAACGCCTCCATGCCGAAGCTGTATTCCATCGTCAGGCCGTCTGGATCGAGGAAGTACAGAAACACGCTGTCGGAGGCAGGATGCCGGCCCGGACCGAACACCACGTCCGAGCTGGCGGCCTTCAGGCGCGACAATGCCCGGCCGACGTCATCGATCTCCGTCACCATGTAGTTGACGTGATGCAGACAGTGGCGCTCGAACTTCGCGATGCCGATGCCGTGGTGCCAGGGGTTCGGCCAGCAGCGCATGAACGTGATGAACTCGCCGACCGCATCCGACTCCCGGAAATTCAGCACGTCGCGCCAGAATTCGACGGCGCGCGCCGCATCGGGCGTGTTGAACACGACGTGCCCAAGCCGCTGGATGCGCGCAACCGTCGGCTGAAACGGACGCGCGGAATCGGGCGACGGCACATAGAACTCCACTGTCGCGCCAACGAGCGGTTCGAATACCCGCACAGCCCTGAGTTGCGCGCGCGAGCAGCAGGTGTCGGGATCGATTTCGTGCACGAAAAGACCCGCGCGGGTGAGACGCTCAATCAGCGGCTCGAACTGCGCGACGTCCTCCAGCATGAAGCCGACGCAGCGCAATCCCGCTTCACGCGCTTCGTAAAGCACGACACCATGATGTTCCTGATCGCAGCGCAGCCGTATTCCGCCATCGGCGCCGGTGTCGACGTATTGCAGCCCCACCACCTCCTCGTAGAAACGGCGGGCTTTTTCCAGCTGGGTCACGTTGAGCTCGACGCGCCCCAGTTTCCGGTATCGGACCATCGTCCTGTCTCCTTCAATACTGGCCGCGCGGCGGCAAGCCGAGGCGCATCTGTCCGTACATCGTGGACACCGCCTGCCAGTTGACGCTGATATGATGGGCCAGCGCATTGATGTCGCGCCAGGCGCGCTGGATGCCGTTGTCCAGCTGGATGCCGGTACCGCCCACGACGTCGTAGAGCGCGTTGATCGCCTCGACGCACAGGCGCACCGACCAGGCATGGCCGCGCCGCAAGGTGATACGTTGCTCGACGCTCAGTTTCTCGCCGGCGTTGACCAGATCGGTGACCAGCTGCAGATCGCGCTGCAGGATCAGTTGCGCGGCATCGACCGCCGCTTCCGCCTGTGCCACCGCCGACTGAACGTGGCTGAACTGGGAAATCGAAGCACCGCCGCCGGTGAAAGCGCCGCGCGTGGCGCGCGCGGCAATGCTCGCGACGAATTCGTCGATCGCGCCCCGCAGCGCCGCCGCCGCGGGGTTGGCCAGCAGCGGCGGAAAGCCGCTCAGGAAAGGCACGCGGTACAGCGTCGACGCGTGAATATCCGCGCCCGGCGCTTCCTGTTCGAGGACACTCGAAAACGACACCGTGCGATGCGCCGGGACGAACACCTCGGCTTCGATCGCGATGTCCTTGCTGCCGGTGCCCGCGAGACCAACCGTGTGCCACGTATCGATGATCCGGTATTCGCCCTGCGGCACGAGAAGAAAAATCGGCTGCGGCGGGACGCCTTCCGGCTGCTCGACCATTGCGCCGAGCGCGAGCCATTGCGCGTTGTCGCTGTTGCTGCCGAAGCTCCAGCGGCCCTTCAACCGGTAACCGCCGTCGACCGGCACTGCCTTGCCGGTCGGTGCGATGCAGGAGGCGAGTAGCGCGTCGGGCGAGTTGCCCCACACGTCGTGCTGCGCTTCCTCCGGGAACATGCCGAGCACCCACGACGCCGCCGCGCTCAGGCCATAACACCAGCCGGTCGATGTGCATCCGCGCCCAATTTCAAAAGAAAGACGGCGCAATGCCTCGAGGCCCAGTTCGTAACCGCCGAAACGGCGCGGCTGCACGACCCGGTAGAGACCCGACTCCTTGAGCAGTTGCGTGACGTCGGCCGAAACGCGGCGGTCCTGTTCGGTCTGGCGGGCGCGCGCTGCAACGACGGCGCGCAGTTCAACGGCGGCATCGAGCAAGCGCGCAAACGGGTCGTGATCGGCGCGAACAATGATGGGCGATAAGGCCGAACGTTCCCCGACGCCTGGGGTAGATGTCATTCTGTAGTCTCCTAAACTATTGCAAAAGCAACCAATCCGTGCTCGAATTAAAACCTGGAATGGTTGGTTTTGCAACCTTTATGCGCCGCTTCCGAGATCAGGAGATACCCGAATGAACACACGTCTTCAGCCGTCACATTGCGGCTGCATCGACATCCATACCCATGTCGTCCCGCACGATTTCCCGGCCTGTATCGGCAGCCGCCCGGATGCGCCGTGGCCGTCGATGCGCGAGGCGCAACTGTGTCACCGGCATGTGGTCATTTCGGGCAATGTGTATCGAACAGTGTCGAGTCAGGCGTGGGATGTCGACGTCCGGCGCGCCGATATGGACCGGCTCGGCGTCGGGCGGCAGGTGCTGTCCCCCATGCCGGAGCTGCTGTCGTACTGGCTGGATGCGCAAGACGGCGCGATGCTGTCGCGCTATCTGAACGAGACGCTAGCGAATATGGTGGCGCGGGAACCCGGGCGGTTCAGCGCGCTCGGCGCCGCGCCCTTGCAGGACATCGATTGCGCGATCCGTGAACTCGAATTTGCCGTCGGCCCGCTGGGACTGGCCGGTATCGAGGTGGGCAGCAATATGGGCGGCGTGCCGATCGGCGATCCGCGTTTCTGGCCTTTCTTCGAGGCCGCCGAGGCCTGCGGCGCAGCGATCTTCGTCCATCCGCTGCGGCCCACGGGTATGGATCGACTGGTGGGACCGGCGTCGCTCGAACAGATCGTCGCGTTTCCTGGGGAGATCGGTCTTGCCGCGGCTTCGATCATCACCGGCGGCCTGCTGGCGAAGTTTCCGCGCCTGCGCATCGCGCTCAGCCATGGCGGCGGTGCGATCCAGACGCTGCTACCGCGCATGCAGTTCGCGTGGGAGTGTCAGCGCGGGTTGCGCGAAGCCATCCCGGTCGCGCCGATGGAAGCCGCACGTGGGCTCTACTATGACGACCTGCTGTACAGCGCCACGGCGATTCGCGCGCTTGTCGATACAGTGGGTGACGACCGTCTGATGATCGGCACCGACTATCCGTTTGCGATCATGGACGCCGATCCGGCGGGACGTGTGGCATCGCTGGGACTAAGCGACGCGGTGCAGGAAGCGTTGCGGTGGCGCAATGCCGCGAGGTGGCTGGGGCTCGTTTAAGCGTATAGGTGATTCGTCATGCGCGGATGCGCTGGCTTTCGACGTCCCCGTAACGCAAAAGCCGGCTACCAGCGCCGGCTTTTTTTCTGCGTCCATTCGCATGCACGATTCGAACAGACTTTTCCTGTGCCGTTAAGCGTATTTAGTCCGCCCGGCCTTAAACCATTCCCGGCCGCCGATCAACCGTGCCCGAGATACGCCGCCTGAATTTCCGGTGACGACAACAGTTCCTGCGACGATCCTTCCTGCCGCAGCCGGCCCACTTCCAGCACATAGCCGCGATCGGCCAGCTTGAGCGCCATGCGTGCATTCTGCTCGACGATCAGGATCGTCACGCCCGTATCGCGCACGGCTCGCAGCACCTGGAAGATGTTCTTCACGATCAGCGGCGCCAGACCCAGACTCGGTTCGTCGAGCAGCAACAGGCGAGGTTTGGTGACCAGCGCGCGGCCGATTGCCAGCATCTGCTGCTCGCCACCGGACAAGGTTCCGGCCAGCTGCGTGCGCCGTTCGTAAAGCCGTGGAAAGACCTCATACACGTATTCACAGCTTTTGGCGATTTCCGCAGGCGGCCGCGTGAAGCCTCCCAGCCGCAGGTTCTCGACGACG
This sequence comes from Paraburkholderia gardini, assembly GCF_907164545.1. Classification (NCBI taxonomy): domain Bacteria; kingdom Pseudomonadati; phylum Pseudomonadota; class Betaproteobacteria; order Burkholderiales; family Burkholderiaceae; genus Paraburkholderia; species Paraburkholderia gardini. The sequence continues at coordinate 57,222 of NZ_CAJQZB010000038.1, forward strand.
GACAGCGTGCCGAACACGCGCCGCCCTTCCGGCGATTGCCCAATACCGAGCCGCACGATCCGGTCGGCGCCGAGGCGCGTCGTTTCCTGACCGGCAAACGTAACCTTGCCGGCCTTTGGGCTCAGCAGGCCGCTTAACGTTCGCATCAACGTGGTCTTGCCGGCGCCGTTCGCGCCCAGGATCGCCACCACCTCGCCTTCGGCAACGTGAAGCGAAATGCCCTTGAGCGCCTGAATATGCCCGTAGGCGACGTGCAGGTCTTCGATCTCCAGCAGGTGACTCATGGGCTCACGCGTCCTTGGTGTACTGCCTGCATCAACGGATCTTCTTCGTCATCCTGACCGAGATAGGCTTCGATCACGAGCGGGTTGCTGCGAATCTCCGCGGGCTTGCCTTCGGCGATCTTCTTGCCGAAATTGATGACCACGATGTGGTCGGTCACGTTCATCACCACGCTCATATCGTGTTCGACCAGGATCACCGTCACGCCCGCATCGCGAATCGCGCGGATCGTGTCGTTCAGGCCGGCCGATTCGAATTCGTTCAGGCCTGCCGCCGGCTCGTCGAGAATGACCAGCTCCGGCTCGGCCACGAGCGTCCGTGCCATCTCGACGCGCCGCTGCGCGCCATAGGGCAGCGAAGTCGCATTTTCATGCGCGACGCTGGCGAGATCGAGCCGTTCGAGCACCTGCATCGCCCGTTCGACCAGTTCCGCTTCCTCGCGTCTCTGCGACGGCGTATTCAGCAGCCCTTGCCACCATTTCTGGCGGATGCGCAGATGTTCGCCCGCGATGACGTTCTCGAGCACGGACGTGTCCGCGAACAGACGGATGGTCTGGAAGGTACGGCGAATGCCAAGCCTCGCGATGCGGTGCGGCGACAGGCCCGTTGCGTCCTCGCCGCGCCAGCGGATCTGCCCGTCGGTCGGCTTGTAGACGCCGGTGATCAGATTGAAGACGGTCGTCTTGCCGGCGCCGTTCGGCCCGATCAGGCCGACGATCTGGCCGCGTTCGACGCGAAAACCCAGATTGTCCACCGCGCGCAGGCCACCGAAGCTGATGCCGACGCGATCCAGCTCCAGCAAGGTCTCGGGGCCGGCTGGCGCAGCAGCCGGAGAAACAGCGATGGTCATGGTCAAATCCTGCGCGTCGGCCAGATGCCTTGCGGCCGCAATACCATGACAACGATCATGGCGATGCCGAAGGCGAGGTAACGATATTGGGCGAGGTCGGTGAAAATCTGCGGCACGACAAACATCATCGCGGTGCCCAGCAGCACGCCGGGGACCGACGCCTGGCCGCCGACCAGCACGATCGCAAAGAGCGTCACCGAATCGGTGAACTGGAACGAACCCGGGCTGACCGCGGACAGTTGCATCGCGAACAGCGCGCCGGCAAGCCCCGCGAATCCGGCGCCCAGCGCGAATGCGGCAACCTTGTATTTGCGCGAGTCGATACCGAGCGTGGTTGCCGCCAGTTCATCGTATTTCAGGTAGCGGAACGTGCGGCCGAGCGCGGAACGATCGAGGTTGCGCATCAGCCACAGCACCAGCGCCAGCGCGACCCAGTTCATGTAGAACAGATCGCTCTGGCTATCGAACGAATGGCCGAACAGCGTGGGACCGCTAACGCCGAAGATTCCATCCGGCCCACCGGTCAGGCCGAACAGATTGTTCTTCATTGCCAGCACGAAAATGGCGTTGAAGCCGATCGTCACCACCAGCAGATAGTCGCCGCGCAATTTGACGATCGGCGCGGACAACAGCGCGCCGATCGCGGCGGCGATCACGACAGCCACGGGGACGGTCAACAGAATCGGCCAGTTGAAGGTGGGGGCGAGAATCGCGGTGATGTACGCGCCGATGCCGAAGTACACCGCATGTCCCATGTCGTACATGCCAGCGCGTCCCAGCACGATGTCCTGCGACAGCGCGACGATTGCATAGATCGCGAAAACCCCGCCGACCGTCACCCACGCGGGCGACAGCGCGACCGGCAGCAGCAGGCCGATGCACCAGAGCACCGGGCCGGCATAGCGCAACCATTTGCTGGCACGGGACGCGGGCAGGGCCGTCGACGACGGCGGCGTCTCTGGGGGGTGAGTCGCGTGGTTAGTGTGGTTATCCATGACTCATACCTTTTCTGCGACGCGCTCGCCCAGCAGGCCGGACGGCCGCACCAGCAGAATCGCGATCAGCAGTGCGAACGTAATGGCGTCCTGCCATGAGCTGGACACGTAGCCGGCCGCGAACGCGTTGAAGAGGCCAAGCAGCAGCCCGCCGAGCATCGCGCCGGGGATATTGCCGATCCCGCCGATAATCGCGGCGATAAACGCATTCAGGCCGTACGACCATCCCATCGTAAAGTAGGCCTGCCGATAGTACAGGCCCACGAACAGGCCGCCGACCGCGCCGAGCGCCGGTCCGATCACGAACACGGTCGCGATCACGCGGTTGACGTTGATGCCCATTAGCCGCGCGGCATCCTGGTCGATCGCCGCGGCGCGGATCGCCGTGCCGAAGCGGGTGTGATGCACGAAGAAATACAGCGCCACCATCAAAACAAACGCACCGGCCATGATCAGCAACTGCACGAAGCCGAGATACGCGCCTGCGATATGCCAGGTTTTGTCGGGCAGCAGATTGTTCGGGAACACGCGGACATTGGGCCCCCAGATCAGCATGATGCCGTTCTCGATCAGCATCGACGCACCGAGCGCCGAAACCATCGGCGAAAGGCGGTGCGCGCGGCGCAGCGGCCGGTAAGCGAGCCGCTCCAGCAGCGTGCCGGTGACGGCGACCACGATCACGGCAATCACGAACGCAAGCGCCAGCAGCACGGGTGTCGGGAAGCCGGCGAACGCGCCGGTTGTCAACGTGGTCAGGCCAATGAAAGCGCCCAGGATGCAAAGATCGCCGTGGGCGAAGTTGATCAGCTTCAGCACCCCATAGACCATCGTATAGCCGAGTGCGATCAGCGCGTATATCCCGCCGACCGTCAACCCGTTAATGAGTTGCTGCAAGATGGAACTCATCGGTCTCCTTCCATGGCAATACCAGCACAGCGCGGACGTGACGGCACCGCGCTCTTTTTAGCGCGATGCCGCAGGTCTGTCGGATTACTTCGGATAGGTCGTCTTGTAGCTGCCGTCGGACTGCACCTCGAAAGCGACCATCGGGCTGCCGATCCGTTCACCCTTTGCGTCCCACGAGAACGGTCCGGTCAGGCCCTTGAAGCCTTTCATGGTGTGCAGCCACGGAATCAGCTTCGCCGTGTCCGTGCTTCCCGTGGCCTTGATACCGGCGAATACCGCACGCAGGCCGTCGGCATTGGTGAACGTGTAGATGCTCGGCGGTGCCGAACCGTACGCCTTGACGTAATCGGCCAGAAATTTCCTGGCTTCCGGATAAGCAAGGTTCTCCGGTGCGGGAACGTTGATGATGGTCGCGCCCTGCGCCGCATTGCCGGCGATCTTCGCGAACGCCGCGTTCTGGTTGGCGTCGCCGCCGACGAACGCGGCCTTCATGCCGAGTTGCACCATCTGGGCGCGAATCAGGCCGCCGTCGGTGTAGTAGCCGGAGAAATACAGCACATCTGGATTGTCGGCTTTCAGCTTGGTCAGCACGGCGCTGTAGTCCTGCGTGCCCGCCGTGATGAAATCGTTCGTGACGACGTTGCCGCCCGCGTCCTTGATCGCCTGCCGGACGCTGTCGGCGAGACCCGTGGCATAGCTCGAATGGTCGCTCAGCACGACGATCCGCTTGTAGTGCATCGCCTTGACCAGATACTCCGCGGTGAAGATCGCTTCCGCGCTGTTCGGCGGTGCGTTGCGGAAGAACGTCTTATAGCCTTTCTGGGTGAGTTCGTCGCTGGTGCCGTCGGACGTCTGGATCACGTTGGCGGCGGAATAGATCGGTGCGGCGGCAAGCGCGGCGCCGCTGGTGTAAGTGCCGATCACGGCGATCACGCCGTCGTTGACCAGTTTGCGGGCGCAGATCGCGGCCTGGGCCGGCTTGCCTTCATCGTCGCAGACGTCCACCTCGATCTTGCGGCCCAGCAGGCCGCCTGCGGCATTCTGCTGCTCGACCAGCAGTTTGACGCCGTTCGCGATGCCTTGTCCCTCACCGGCGTATTCCCCGGTGATCGGCGCCTGCACGCCGATCTTGACCGGGCCGTCCGCGGCGAGCGCGGCCCCCATTCCCAACGCCAGCGTAACAGCGGAAATTGCGGAAAGCTTTGTCAGCAGTTTCATCTTCTAGTCTCCTGATCTGAATCCATGGCATGCGACAGCTGTTTTTCTCGGATGCATCGGCTTGCTTCACGACACCTCCCCGTGAACGGATCATTGCGACCGTTCGCCGTCAACTGGGGCATCCCCGTCTCTCGCGTCTCATCGTAAGGCGCAACCTTTCGGGTCATGCAGTGAAACCTGCGGTAGCGAACAAAGGATAGCCAGACAAGGTTTGCGAGCGCAATCGATACTGTCACGGACAATATAGGGACGATAGTCCGGTGTCTTGTGCTTCCTGCCCGTGGCGGATGAGCATTTCTGCATAGTCCGGGATTCGCTAGATATAAACCCTGATATGGCCGAAGGGCGCTGTCACGTCGGTGGAAGGCCTGCGTAACTGGCGAATTGATGATTAGGACAATATCGTTGCGAAGCTCAATGCGGGGCTCCTGATGACCAACGAAAATGTGAGCTTGCCCCTGTTTCGCGAATCCCATAGCTGAGAGATTTATGCGGCTCGCCCCGGTTGAGCGGCGAACCAGTTTTTCTCGAACGTCATGGGGCTGACGTAGTCGAGCGTCGAGTGTAGCCGGCGCGAATTATAAAAGCCAAGCCAGTCGACGATTTCATCCATTGCCGCACGCCGGGTCGCGAAGTGTCGGCCATGCAGGCGTGCAACTTTCAACGAACCCCACAGGCTTTCGGTCGGTGCATTGACCCAGCAGTCGCCGCGCCGACTCATCGACGAGCGCATGCCGTAGTCGGCCCTGAACAATTCGTTTTAAAAAGCGCTAGCGTCAAGCCAGCGCTTGTACAGCCATACTGCGATTCAACAAGACAGCAAGAATCAAGGCATAAAAAAGCC
>NZ_CAJQZB010000039.1:0-62253 GCF_907164545.1 Paraburkholderia gardini
ACAGCACAGCCCAAAGTAACACCGGGAGGCATCCTCTCAACTACTTCTTCCAGATTGGTTGTGCTGGCCCGGGCTTCAGAGCCCACCCAGCGCGACAACAAGTCATGCCTGATGACCATAGCGTGTCGGTACCACCCCTTCCCATCCCGAACAGGACCGTGAAACGACTCCACGCCGATGATAGTGCGGATTGCCCGTGTGAAAGTAGGTAATCGTCAGGCTCCCCAGCAGCAACAGAAACCCCACCCCAAAAAGGTGGGGTTTCTGCGTTTACACCGCCATTCGCCTGTCTCGAGGGCTGATCCCGATGGCTTTTACCCGCCCGCAATCCCCGCCCCGTCAGGGAGGGCCATCCTCCCTCAGTTCACCCTCCCGCCCCAGATAACGCCGCGACAGATGCACCCAGTACGTCGACCCAACCGGCAGCAGGGCGTCGTTGAAATCGTAACTTGCGTTGTGAAGCATGCAAGGACCCGCGCCATGGCCAGCATCGCGGTGACCTCCAGTTCCGTTGCCCAGGAATGCGTAGCATCCCGGTTTCGCTAGGAGCATGAACGAGAAGTCTTCAGCGCCCATCGTCGGCTCGACTGAGTCGTCGACGTTTTCGACGCCTACGATCTCCTTCATCACCTCGGCCGCAAATCGGGTTTCTTCCGAGCTATTGATCGTCGGCGGGTAGTTCCGGTGGAATGTGATCTCGACCGAGCAGTCGTATGCCTCAGCCGTGCTTTCAGCGATCTTCCGGAGCCGGGTTTCGATCAGGTCGAGCGTTTCCGTCGTGAACGTGCGAACCGTGCCGCCAATCCACGCAACATCAGGTACTACGTTGACTGCGTCACCGGCATGGATCTGCGTGATCGACAGCACCGCCGTATCTAGCGGCTTTTTGTTTCGCGTGATGATGCTTTGAAGTCCGTTGGCGATTTGAACAGCCGTAAATACCGGGTCGCGTCCGTTGTGCGGCAGTGCTGCGTGTGAACCGATGCCCTTGATTTCAATGCGAAATTCGTTGCTCGATGCCATGATCGGACCTTCAGTCACGCCGAAGTTCCCAGCCGGCATGCCTGGCCAGTTATGGATGCCGAAGACCGCATCGACAGGAAAACGAGTGAACAACCCGTCGTCGATCATCGCCTGAGCACCTGCGCCGCCTTCCTCTGCCGGCTGAAAGATAAACACGATCGTGCCGTCGAAATCGCCATGTTCCGCGAGGTATCGGGCCGCGCCAAGCAGCATCGCCGTATGGCCGTCGTGGCCGCACGCGTGCATCTTTCCGTCATTGCGCGAGCGATGTTCGAAGGTGTTCAGTTCGTGTACCGGCAGCGCATCCATGTCGGCGCGCAAACCGACCGATCGTTCACTCGTGCCGCGCTTCAGGACGCCCACCACCCCCGTTTTACCGAGGCCGCGGTGCACTTCGATGCCCCAGGCGGTGAGATTCTTTGCCACGAGATCTGCTGTCTGGGTCTCCTCGTAACGCAGTTCGGGATGCGCGTGGATCGTTCGTCGGATGGTCTGAATTTCGCCCTGGGCGGCCTGGATTTCCGGAATGAGTTTCATGGTCGTAAGTACGTCATTGGCTGCGTGTCGCTCGAGGCTGGACGCCCGAGTCCGGTTCGGATCATTCTACGCCGAACGGCCTTTTTGGCGGAACGCCACCGTCGCCGCGCTGCGAACGTAATAAAATTGCACTTCGCCTCGCAGACGCCTCATTTCTCCCCGGATTTCCGATGAATGCTCCCGCTGAATTTCGCCGTGCAGTTTGTCCGCACGATTGCCCGGATACCTGCGCAATGCGCGTAACCGTCGAAAACGGCAGGGCGGTCAAGGTGACGGGCGATCCCGACCATCCACCGACGCAAGGCGTCCTCTGTGCGAAGGTCAGCCGCTATGCGGAACGGGTGCACCACCAGCAGCGGTTGACGACGCCGATGAAGCGCGTCGGCCGGAAAGGCGAAGGACGGTTTGAGCCGATCAGTTGGGATGAAGCGTTCAAGCTGGCCGGCGCGCGTCTGTCCGAAATCGCGCAACGCGCGCCGGAATCAATCGTGCCTTACAGCTATGCGGGGACGATGGGCCTTGTGCAGGGCGACAGCATTGCGCAGCGGTTCTTTCACAAGCTGGGCGCCTCACGGCTCGATCGGACGATCTGCGCGGCCGCCGGCGCGGCGGGCCTCAAATATACGTATGGCGCGAGCCTCGGTATGCTCACGGAATTTTTCGAAGAGAGCGAACTGATCCTGATCTGGGGTTCAAATCCAATTGCCTCGAATCTGCACTTCTGGACGCGCGCACAGGAAGCGAAGCGCCGCGGCGCAAGGCTCGTCGCGATCGATCCGTACCGCTCGCTCACGGCCGAAAAGTGTCATCAGCACATTGCACTGAAGCCGGGTACAGACGCCGCTTTGGCGCTTGGCATGATGCACGTGCTCATCCGGGAAAACCTCCTCGACCGTGACTACATCAATGCGCATACGCTCGGTTTCGACGAGCTGGCCGGGCGCGCCGCGGCGTATCCGCCGGCGCGTGCCGCGGAGATCTGTGGCATCGGTGAGCAGGTCATCATCGATCTCGCGCTTCTTTACGGACGCACAAAAAAAGCGGCGATTCGCCTCAACTACGGCATGCAGCGGGTGCGTGGCGGTGGCAACGCTGTTCGCGCAATCGCCTGTCTGCCGTCGCTGACCGGCGCCTGGCGCGACCGCGCGGGCGGGTTGCTGCTGTCGTCGTCGGGCTGGGCGCCAGTCGATTCGCATGCGCTCGAGCGACCCGATCTGATTCCGGGCTGGCCGCAGAAGCAGCCGCGCATCGTCAATATGAACGCGATCGGCGATGCGCTTACCCATCCCGGTGACGCCGGGTTCGGTCCGAAAGTCGAGGCGATTGTCGTCTACAACTCGAACCCGGTCGCAGTGGCGCCCGATTCGGAAAAGGTTGCCGCCGGATTCGCGCGCGATGATCTCTTTACGATCGTGCTCGAGCATTTCCAGACCGACACGGCCGATTATGCCGATCTGCTGTTGCCGGCCACGACGCAACTCGAACATCTGGATGTACACAAGTCATATGGGCACACGCATGTCATGGCCAACCTGCCGGCGATTGCGCCGGTCGGCGATGCGCGCCCGAACACGGAAATTTTCCGCGGAATCGCGCGTGCCATGGCGCTCGAAGAGCCGGCTCTGTACGAAAGCGACGAAGCCGTCGCGGCTGGCGCGTTCCGCTGGGATGACGCGGCGCTTAAGGGTTCCGGCTGGGAGTCGCTCAAAACCGCTGGATGGGTGAAGCTGAATCTGCCCGATGCGCCGCTCGCTGAGGGCGCATTCCGCACGCCGTCCGGCAAGTGCGAGTTCTTCAGCGCGCGGCTCGCACAGCAAGGGCTCGATCCACTGCCCGACTATCTGCCGCCATACGAATCCGCCGACGGCGCGCCGGAGCTCGCGGCGCGTTTTCCGCTGGCGATGATCTCTCCGCCGTCGCGCAATTTCCTCAACAGCACCTTTGTGAACGTCGAGAGCCTTCGCGCCACTGAAGGCGAACCGCATCTCGACATTCACCCATCCGATGCGCTGGGTCGTGATGTTCACGATGGCGATCTGGTGCGCATCTTCAACGACCGCGGCTCGATGCAGGCGCGTGCCCGTGTGACGGAGCGGGCTCGCGAAGGCCTCGTCGTTGGTCTGTCGATCTGGTGGAAGAAGCTTGCGCCAGATGGACGTAACGCCAATCAGGTCACGAGTCAGGCGCTGACCGATCTCGGCGGTTCCGCTACCTTCTACGACTGTCTGGTCGAAGTCGAGCGCGTGTGATTCCGGCGCGCCGACGCGCCTGGAAACGTCATCGGCAGCCCGGTCGAACCGTCTGGCGACGGTTCGAGGGCCGCGTCTAACCGGGTTTCTTTCGAGAAAAACGACAGGGTGCGCATGCTAGGATGCATGTTTTAGCACGACCATTCGAAAATATAAGGAGGAGACGCCGCATGGACAAAATCTGGCTGAAATCATATCCGCCCGGCGTTCCAGCTGAGATCGACCCGACGCAGTACACGTCGGTCGCCGAACTGCTTGAAGAGAGTTTCCACAAGCACCGGGCGAAGCCGGCTTTCGTCTGCATGGGCAAGGCGATCAGCTACGGCGAACTCGACGATCTGTCGCGCAGGCTTGGCGCCTGGTTCCAGTCGAAGGGACTCGCGCGTGGCGCACGCATCGCCATCATGATGCCGAACGTGCTGCAATATCCGGTCGCCATCGCGGCGATCCTGCGCGCGGGCTATGTCGTCGTGAACGTGAACCCGCTTTATACGCCGCGCGAACTCGAGCATCAACTCAGGGACAGCGGCGCCGAGGCCATCGTCATCCTCGAAAACTTCGCGAACACGTTGCAGGCGGTTGTCGCCAATACGTCGGTGAAGTATGTGGTGGTCGCGGCGATGGGCGATCTGATGGGCGCGAAGGGGATGCTCGTCAATTTCGTCGTGCGTCGTGTGAAGAAAATGGTGCCGGTCTGGAGTCTGCCAGGTCACGTCTGTTTCAACGATGCCGTCGCCGCAGGCGGTCGTCAGACGTTCAAGGCCGTACAGCAGGGCCCCGAAGACGTCGCGTTTCTCCAGTACACGGGAGGCACGACGGGTGTCGCGAAAGGCGCGACGCTCACGCACCGCAATCTCGTCGCGAACGTCTTGCAGTCGCATGAGTGGATGGATCCGGTGCGCCACGGCCGCGGTGAAATCGACCAGTTTGTCACCGTGGTCGCGCTGCCGCTGTATCACGTGTTCGCGCTGACCGTGTGCGGGCTGCTGACGATCCGGACCGGCGGCCTCGGCGTACTTATTCCGAATCCGCGCGACATCGGCGGCATGATCAAGTCGTTGCGCGGTTACGCAATCACGACGATCCCGGCCGTGAACACGCTGTATAACGCACTGCTGAACCACCCGGATTTTTCACAGCTCGACTTTTCGAAGCTGATCACCGCAAATGGCGGCGGCATGGCCGTTCAGGAGGCCGTCGCGAAACGCTGGTTCGAGAAGACGAACACGCCGATCGTCGAGGGCTACGGATTATCGGAGACGTCACCGTGCGTCACGTGCAATCCGGTGACGGTGACCGAATACAGCGGCACGATTGGTTTGCCGCTGCCGTCGACGGAAGTTTCGATCCGCGACGACGACGGCAACGAAGTGCCGCTCGGCCAGCCCGGCGAAATCTGCATTCGCGGCCCGCAGGTGATGGCCGGCTACTGGAACCGGCCGGACGAAACGGCCAGGGTCATGACCGGGGACGGCTTTTTCAAATCCGGCGATGTCGGTGTGATGAATGAGAAGGGCTTCGTGAAGATCGTCGACCGCAAGAAGGACATGATCCTGGTGTCGGGTTTCAACGTCTATCCGAACGAGATCGAGGATGTTGTCGCGAAGCACCCGGGCGTCTTCGAGGTTGCGGCGGTCGGCATGCCCGACGAGCGTTCGGGCGAAGCAGTCAAGCTCTTCATCGTCAAGAAAGACCCGGCACTCACCGACGACGATCTGTTCGCATTCTGCAAGACGCAACTGACGGGTTACAAGCGTCCGAAGATCATCGAGTTTCGCACCGAACTGCCGAAGAGCAATGTCGGCAAGATCCTGCGACGTGAGTTGCGGGACGGGCGGGTTTGAAACGGTGAGGTAGTTGCTCGCGCTTGTGGCGTCTGTGCATCGGTGCGGGACAAAAGGCTCAACCAGCGCCGGTTGAGCCTTTTTTGTCGCCGCGCGATCCGGTGAGGCGTGGCGGGCGCGATCGGATTGTCCATGTCGCGCAAGGCGCAATGACGGCGACAGTCAGGCACAAAAAAAGGCGCCCGAAGGCGCCTTTGAGGCATACAGCTTTTTTACGACTTATTAGAACTTGTGACGGATACCGATGCGAGCCGTCGTTTGACGGGTGTTCGACGACGGCGTCAGGCCGTTGATTGCCGCATGCGCGACATCGTTGCCAGCCGAATCGCGATCTGCCGAAGCCTGCTGGAACACGCCGATCACATAAACGTCCGTGCGCTTCGACAGGAAGTAGTCGACGCCCAGTGCGCCCTGGTAGTACGCTGCGCCCGCGTTGCCCGTGCCATTCGCCAATGCGACGTCGCTGCCCTTCGTGTAGTCGAACGAGGCGCCGAGCAGCAGTGCTGGGGTCAATTGATACTTGAAGTTGGCTTCGACGTTGTTGAACGTCGCTGTTTCGCCGCTTGCGTATGCCGTGGTACCCACTGCGCCGAGGCCCATGAACTTGACGTTCGAGTACGTCACGCCGACCGTTGCTGCGCCGAACGTATAAGCACCGCCAGCACCGATAACCTGGTACGTGTTGGCCGAGGCGAAACCGCTGTACACCGGGCTCGTGACTGCCGTTTGCTGACCAGTCGTCGCGCTCAGGCCTGCGATCGAGCCGCCGTTGTTGAACAGGCCGCCCGATGCCGCCGGCGTACGTGCGTTCAGGTAGCCAACGCCCAAGACCAACGGACCGTTCGCGTAGCCAGCGCCCAACGACCAGATCTGGTTGCTGGAAAAATCACCAGCCTTGCCGCCGAAGCTGTACGTGCCGCCGAACGTCAGGCCGCCGTAGTTCTTGCTCGCGAACTTGACCGTGTTGTTCGTACGGTAAGCGTTGTTGAAGTTGTCCAGGTCACCCGGGTGAGCCGCGATGTAGCCGCCCCACTGGTCACCGGATTCCAGCGGACCGACGTAATCGACGACGGAGTCGTACTGACGACCCAGCGTGACCGTGCCGAACTGGCTCGACAGACCGACGTAAGCCTGACGGCCGAACATCAGACCGCCTTGACCCAGCTTGCCGCTGTTCACGTCAAAGCCGTTTTCCAAAACGAAGATTGCCTTCAGACCGCCGCCCAGATCTTCCGTACCGCGCAGGCCGAAACGGCTGCCTTGAAGCACGCCGCTCGACAGGTTGTACAGGTGCTGGCCACCCGAATTCGTGTTGATGTTGAAACCTTCATCAATAATGCCGTACAGGGTCACGCTGCTCTGCGCATGAGCGACGCCCGCAAACGTGCCCAGTGCTGCCAGAGCGAGAAGCGACTTTTTCATCGAATGATCTCCAAGGAATTACGAATCTTTTATTGCAAGGCGAATATTTGTCGTGCTTTGCTGCCTTGATGTAACTTCGCGAGAAGTTGCACGTAATGTAACAAAACGACCTGGCTGCACAAAGGAAAAGCCGACCGCCCGGTAACCTCATGTTTCGTTTACGCAACATGAGCTAAAATCACGGGTTATCCCCGCTTTTGGGGTTCCGCAAAAACGTGTTTTGTCGTGCAAAGACAAAGCCTTACAAAGCCTGCTGCACTTCAGGCAGCGCAGCTTTCGAGGGAGGCCTGAATGATGCTTGATGAGTTGATAACCGAGCTTGATCGGGGTTTACGATCGATGACGGGTGTGTCGCGGATGTCGCGTCCCGTCCCGCTTCCGCCGGTCGCGGCAGGCGAGTCGACGGCCGTCGAAATGTCGCCAGCCGAACGTGCGCATGCCGCGGGTCTGATGCGTGTCAACCATGTCGGCGAGGTGTGCGCCCAGGCGCTATATCAGGCGCAGAAGCTGGCCACCCGTTCGCCCGCGCTGAGAGAGGCGTTCGAGCATGCCGCCCGCGAAGAGGAGGACCACCTTGCGTGGACGGCGCGTCGTCTCGAAGCGCTCGATTCACGCCCGAGCCTGCTTAATCCGCTCTGGTATGCGGGCTCACTCGCACTCGGTCTCGCGGCGGGTCGTTTGGGTGATCGCGTGAGCCTTGGCTTCATGGCCGAAACCGAAAAGCAGGTGGAGCACCACCTCGATGGCCATCTGGAGACGTTGCCAGAAGCCGATCTCGAATCGCGCGCCATCGTCGAGCAGATGCGCATCGATGAAGCGGCTCACGGTAAGGCCGCTAAAGACGCGGGCGGTATCGATCTGCCGTTTCCCGTGCGCGCGCTGATGCGCGCTGCTTCGAAAGTCATGACACGTACCGCGTATTACGTTTAATCCCACCGGTGGGACGGCGCGCAACACGCCGTTCCGCTTCATCGTCGATGATCCGTGCTTTTCTTCCTCTCAGTTTGCTTACGCGCCGCGCCTTTCCCCCTCACTTTTGAAGTATCACCTTCACTTGTCGCAGTAGCTCATTCATTTATAACGATTTTCTGTTTTAGATGCGACGTGAGCATGTGGCGCTAAGTCCTTGTTCTAGCAAACAAAATTCCTCGAAAAAGCGTGTTTCTCCCTTGACCCGTGTTTAGCGTTCCTCTAAAGTGGGAGACAGTGTGAGAAAGTGTACATTTGTGTGATTTACCGGCTAATTTCGGGTAAATTTTCGAGATCACGCGGGCGTCGTTCAACGTTCGCCATGGGAGAGCAAAAGTGTTCCAAGGGGCGTCAGCGCTCACTCTCGATGCGAAAGGACGGATGTCGGTTCCGTCCCGCTATCGTGAAGCGCTGCAAGGACAGGCAGAAGGCCGGGTGACGATTACCAAGCACCCGGACGGCTGCCTGTTGCTCTTTCCGCGCCCGGAATGGGAGGTCTTCCGCGCGAAGATCGCCGCGCTGCCGATGGACGCCCACTGGTGGCGCCGGATTTTCCTCGGGAATGCTTCGGACGTCGATCTCGATGGCGCGGGCCGCGTGCTGGTCTCGCCCGAATTGCGGATGGCGGCGACGCTGGAAAAGGAAGTGATGTTGCTCGGTATGGGCAGCCACTTCGAGTTATGGGATGCGCAGACCTATGCCGCGAAGGAACAGGCGGCGATGGCGCAAGGCATGCCCGATGCGTTGAAGAATTTCACGTTCTGATCGCGGTTTACATATATGGCACCTGCGATGGGAAACGAACTGCAGCATCGCACGGTGCTGCTGGAAGAAGCGGTCGATGCGCTCGTCACGCGCACGGACGGCGTCTATGTAGACGGCACGTTCGGGCGTGGCGGCCATAGCCGTCTGCTGTTGAGCGGGCTGGGGGAAGGCGGACGTCTGATCGCGTTCGACAAGGACCCGCTCGCGATCGCCACGGCGCAGCAGATCGTCGATTCGCGTTTCGAGATCGTGCATGAAAGTTTTGCTTCACTGCGTGACGCGATCGCGGAACGCGGGGTAGGGCGGATATCGGGCGTGTTGCTGGATCTGGGCGTGTCGTCGCCGCAAATCGACGATCCGGAGCGGGGTTTCAGTTTCCGCGCCGACGGCCCGCTCGATATGCGGATGGACCCGACGCGCGGCGAGTCTGCCGCTGACTGGCTCGCGCGGGCCACGGTGCAGGAACTGACGGAGGTGATACGAGATTATGGGGAAGAACGGTTTGCTTTTCAGATTGCAAAGGCGCTTGTTGCTCGCCGGGCAGAGTCCGACCGTCTTGGGCCTCTCGTCAGCACGGGCGAGCTTGCCCAAATCGTGGCTAACGTCGTCAAAACCCGTGAGAAGGGCAAGGATCCGGCAACCCGCACCTTTCAGGCTATACGGATTCACGTCAATCAAGAGCTTGCGGAGCTGCAAGTCGTTTTAGAAGCAGCGCTGTCGTTGCTGGAGCAAGGGGGGCGGCTGGTGGTGATCAGCTTTCATTCGCTCGAGGACCGGATCGTCAAACGGTTCATGCAGGCGCACGCGAGTGCGCCTGCGGTCGACCGCCGCCTGCCGATCCGTGCCGTCGATCTGCCCAGCCCGCCGCTCAGAATCATCGGCCGTGTGTTTGCAAGTGACGAAGAAGTCGCCGCGAACCCGCGCGCCCGTTCGGCCGTGATGCGCGTCGCGGAGCGTATCGCGCCATGAACCGCCTCAATATCTTCCTTCTGATCGTCGTGATGGGCTGCGCGCTTTCCGTTGTCAACGCGACCAATCAGCAGCGTCAGATCTTTATCCAGTTGCAGCGGGCGCAGTCGCAGGAGCGACAGTTGCAGCAGGATTACTCGCAGCTTCAATATCAGCAGAGCGCGCTGTCGAAGACCTCGCGTATCGAGCAGATCGCCACGGCCTCACTGAAGATGCAGCCGGCCACGACCGGCCGCACGCAATATCTGACGCTCGCCGCCGGCGCGGCAACCGCTGAAGACGCACCGGTGCCGACCTCCGACGCCGGTTCGGCATCGTCGGCGTCCGCAGCCCGCCCGCGAGGTGTCCGATGAAAAAATCGGCTAATCGCAAGAGCGTCGCGTTTTCGGCGAACCCGATCCTTTCTGTTCGCCTGCCGATGTGGCGTTCGAAGCTCGTCGTGTTCCTGCTGTTCATGGCGTTCGTCGCCCTGGCCGCGCGCGCGTTCTGGATTCAGGGCCCGGGCAACGCGTTTTATCAGAAGCAGGGTGAAAGCCGCTATCAGCACACGCTCGAACTGCCGGCCACGCGCGGCAAGATTCTGGACCGCAATGGGCTCGTGCTTGCCACCAGCCTGCCTGTGCGCGCGATCTGGGCGATTCCCGAATCCGTGCCGGACGATCTCGGCGCGGACAAGCTCGCGTCGCTCGGCAAACTGCTCGACATGACACAGAAGGAACTGCGCACGAAGCTCTCGGAAGACAAGACCTTCGTCTACGTGAAGCGCCAGGTGCCGGTCGACGTCGCGCAGAAAGTCGCCGCTCTCGACATTCCCGGTATCTATCAGCGTGGTGAATACAAGCGCTTCTATCCCGAAGGCGAGATTACCGCTCACCTGATCGGCTTCACGAACGTCGAGGACGAAGGTCAGGAAGGCGTCGAACTCGGCGACCAGAAGCTGCTCGCCGGCACTTCGGGCATCCGTCGCGTGATCAAGGACCGGATGGGCCGCGTGGTCGAGGACGTCGACGAGCAGGTCGTGCCGCACAACGGCACCGACGTCGACCTGTCGATCGATAGCAAGATCCAGTACATCGCGTACACGAACCTGAAAGCAGCGGTCGAGAAATTCAAGGCGAAGGCCGGTGCGGCCATGGTGATCGACGTGCGCACGGGCGAAGTGCTCGCGCTCGTCAATTACCCGACGTACAACCCGAACGACCGCTCGCACCTGACCGGCGAGCAGCTGCGTAACCGGATACTGACCGACGTGTTCGAGCCGGGCTCGATCATGAAGCCGTTCACGGTTTCGCTTGCCCTCGATCTGCATCGCGTCACGCCGACTACACTGGTAGATACCGGTCCGGGCCGTTTCGTGCTGGACGGCGCGACGATTACCGATGACAGTGCGTTCGGCGTGCTGACGGTCGGCGGCGTGATCCAGAAGTCGAGCAACATCGGCGCGACCAAAATCGCCATGACGCTCAAGCCGGAAGAGATGTGGAATATGTACACGAGCATCGGTCTCGGTCAGGCGCCGAAGGTCGGGTTCCCCGGCGCGGCGGCGGGACGTCTGCGCCCGTGGCATAGCTGGCGGCGCATCGAGCAGGCAACCATGTCGTACGGCTACGGCCTGTCGGCTTCGCTGTTCCAGCTGGCGCGCGCGTACACCGCGATCGCGCACGACGGCCAGATCGTGCCGGTGTCGATTTTCCACACGCCCGGCGGCCAGCCGGTGCCCGGCACGCAGATTTTCTCGCCGACCACCGCGCGTGAAGTGCGCGCCATGCTCGAAACCGTGACAGCGCCGGGCGGCACATCGCCGGATGCGGCGGTGCCGGGTTACCGTGTCGGTGGCAAGAGCGGCACGGCGTACAAGCACGGCCCTCACGGGTACGACAAATCGAAGTACCGCGCGTCGTTCGTCGGCATGGCGCCGATGCCGAATCCGCGCATCGTCGTCGCCGTTTCGGTCGACGAGCCGACGGCCGGTAGCCACTTTGGCGGCCAGGTGTCGGGCCCGGTGTTCTCGTCGATCGTGGGCGATACGCTGCGCACGCTGAACGTGCCGCCGGATATGCCGGTCAGGCAGATGGTGGTGTCCGACGATACGGCCCCGCCCACGACGCCGGCCGCGCCATCCGCTGCGGCATCCACTGCGAAAAAGCTTGCCACCGGCGCCGGTGGCGCGAGGAAACTCACTATCGCGGATACCGCGAAGACCCGTCCCGGAGTGGTCAGATGAGCGCGTTGCGTTCCGCGCATCCGGCGCACCGGCAAATCGCCGACGCACTCGCCTGGCTGCACGCCCGCGTGCAGCCAGCGGCGCATCTGCACGCCGATACGCGCTCGATCGCGGCCGGCGACGTGTTTCTCGCCTACGCCGTCGACGGCGCCGACAACCGTCCGTTCATCGATAACGCGATCGAACGTGGCGCAACGGCGGTGCTCGTTCAACCTGAAAACTTCACCGGTGCAATCGATCCGGTCAGCGCGCTCGCCGTGCCGGCGCTCAACGATCTGGCTGGCCCGATTGCGAGCGCCTGGTACAGCGATCCGAGCGATGCGATGCTCGTTTTCGGCGTGACGGGCACGAACGGCAAGACGTCGTGCAGCCAGTGGATTTCGTCGGCGCTGACGGCGGCCGGCACGCGCTGCGCGATCATTGGCACGCTCGGCAGCGGCATGCCGGGCCAGCTCGTCCACACGGGTTTCACGACGCCGGACGCTCCGCAGCTTCAGCGCAGTCTTGCGCGGTTGCGTGACGCAGGCGCGCAGGCTGTCGCGATGGAAGTGTCGTCGCACGCGCTGCATCAAGGGCGCGTGAACGGCACGTCGTTCGACATCGCCGTGTTCACGAACCTCACGCAGGATCATCTCGACTATCACGGCACGTTTGCCGCCTACGAGGCGGCCAAGGCACGTCTCTTTGCATGGCCGGGTCTGCGCGCGGCCGTGATCAACCGGGATGACGAAGCCGGCCGCCGCCTGCTCGCAGGCGCACATGGCAAGGTGCGCACGATCGCGTACGGCATCGAAGGCGCGCAGGATAACGCATCGGAAACCGCGCAGTCCGACGCATGGCTCGTCGCGTCGAAGGTTCGCGCGACGGCGACGGGCACGGCTTTTCACCTGACCACATCCGGATGGGGCGACGCCGACGTCGAAGTCGCGACGCTCGGCGCGTTCAACGTGAGCAATCTGCTTGGCGTGCTGGGCGCGCTGCTCGCCGCCGACGTGCCATTCGAAGCCGCGCTCGTGGACCTGGAAAAACTCGAACCGGTAAACGGACGCATGCAGCGTCTCGGCGGCCGTTTGCAGAACGACGAACCGCTCGTCGTGATCGATTACGCGCACACGCCCGACGCGCTCGAAAAGACCCTCGCTGCGCTGCGTCCGATCGCGGTTGCGCGCGGCGGCGAACTCGTCTGCATGTTCGGTTGCGGCGGCGATCGCGACGCCACGAAGCGTCCGCTGATGGGCGCCATCGCCGAATCGTTCGCGGACGCGCTCATCGTGACGAGCGATAACCCGCGCAGCGAAGATCCGGCGTCGATCATCGACCAGATCGTCGCGGGCATGAAGGACGCCACGAAGGCACGCCGCATCGACGACCGCGCGAGCGCGATCCTGCATGCGATCCGTCACGCCGCCCGCGAAGACGTGATCGTGCTGGCCGGCAAGGGGCACGAAGCAACACAGGAAATCATGGGCAGGAAACGCGCTTTCTCCGATCAGGATCACGCCCGCCTCGCGCTCGCCGCGCGCGCGACGCAGGCTCGCGGAGGTGGCGAATGACGATGTATTCGCTCCGCGAAGCCGCTGCGCTGATTCCGGGCGCGACCGTGCTCGGCGATGAATCGGTGACGTTCGAGCGCGTGTCGACCGACAGCCGCACGGCCGGCCCCGGCGACCTCTTCGTCGCGCTGAAGGGCGACCGTTTCGATGCGCACGATTTCCTGCCGGAAGTCGCGACGCGTCACGTGAGCGCCGCGCTCGTCACCCGCAGCCCGGGCGACTGGCGTGTGCCCGCGTTGCGCGTCGCCGATACGCGGGTTGCGCTGGGCGCGCTCGCGCGCGGCTGGCGTCGGCGGTTCTCGATGCCGCTCGTCGCGGTCACGGGCAGCAACGGCAAGACGACGGTCAAGGAAATGATCGCGTCGATCTTCGCGGCGGCGGTGGGTGAGCCGGCACGACTCGCAACCGCCGGCAACTTCAACAACGACATCGGCCTTCCGCTCACGCTCTTCCGTCTCACCGATACGCACCGGCTCGCGGTCGTCGAACTCGGCATGAACCATCCGGGCGAAACCGGTCTGCTCGCGAAAATCGCCGAGCCGACCGTCGCGGTGGTCAACAATGCGCAGCGTGAGCATCAGGAATTCATGGCGACCGTCGAAGCGGTCGCGCTCGAACACGCGAGCGTGATTCATGCGCTGAAACCGGAAGGCGTCGCCGTCTTTCCCGCCGACGACACGTACGCGAGCATCTGGCGCGTCGCCGCGACGGGTAGCCAGATCATCGACTTCGCGTTGAATTCCCCAGGCGGGGTTGCTGCGCAGCGCTCGACTGAAGCTGCGGTGACCGGCACGTTCGACGGCAGCCGTTTGACGATCGATACGCCACAAGGCCGCGTCGAAGTCGCACTGCAGGTGCTCGGCGAGCACAACGCGCGCAACGCGCTCGCGGCAACCGCGGCGGCGCTTGCGTCGAACGTGTCGCTCGACGCGATCCGCCGCGGTCTCGAAGCGTTCGGCGCGGTGAAGGGCCGTTTGCAGGTGAAGCGCGCGGCGTCGGGCTCGTTCGCGGGCGCGACCGTCATCGACGACACGTACAACGCCAACCCCGACTCGATGCGCGCTGCGATCGACGTACTCGCGGCGTGCGCTTCGCCGCGCGTGCTGGTGATGGGCGACATGGGCGAAGTGGGCGACAGCGGTCCGGCGTTTCACCGCGAAGTCGGTGCGTACGCGAAGGAACGCGGCATCGAGACGTTGCTCGCCACGGGCGACGCGACGCGCGATGCGTGCAGCGCATACGGCGCTGACGCGCGTCATTTCGATGACGCCGCCGCGCTGGTCGCGCATCTGCAGCAGGCTGGCTTAGGGCCGGATACAACGATTCTCGTGAAAGGCTCGCGCTTCATGAAAATGGAACGCGTGGTGGACGCCGTGACGAGTCCACAACCCTCAGCACCGGGCACGACGCCCGGTGCGCACTGAAATAGAAGGACCGAGGCATGCTTCTGGCGCTGGCGCAATGGCTGCAGAATGACGCAAGCTTTTTGCGCGTGTTCAGTTATCTGACTTTTCGGGCGGTCGCGGCGACCATTACCGCGCTCGTGATCGGGCTCGTCTGCGGCCCGGCCGTGATCCGCAAGCTGACCGCGATGAAGGTCGGCCAGGCCGTCCGTAAAGACGGCCCGCCGACTCACCTCGTGAAATCCGGTACGCCGACGATGGGCGGCGTGCTGATCCTGCTCGGCATTGGCGTCTCGACGCTGTTGTGGGCCGACCTGACGAACCGCTTCATCTGGATCGTGATTCTCGTCACGTTCGGCTTCGGCGTGATCGGCTGGGTCGACGATTACCGCAAGGTCGTCCACAAGGATCCGCGCGGGATGTCGTCGCGCGAAAAATACTTCTGGCAGTCGGTGATCGGGCTTTTCGCGGCGGTCTATCTCGCCTTCAGCGTGTCGGAAGCGAGCAACGTGCGCGTGTTCGATCTTTTCATGGCGTGGGTGCGAAGCGGTCTGTCGATGGGCCTGCCCGCGCGCGCCGACCTGTTGCTGCCGTTCGTGAAGTCGATCAGCTATCCGCTTGGCGTCTGGGGTTTCATCCTGCTGACGTATCTCGTGATCGTCGGCGCGAGCAATGCGGTGAATCTCACCGATGGTCTCGACGGTCTCGTGATCATGCCGGTCGTGCTGGTCGGCGCATCGCTTGGCGTGTTCGCCTACGTGATGGGCAGCTCGGTCTACTCGAAGTATCTGCTGTTCCCGCATATTCCCGGTGCGGGCGAGCTGTTGATCTTCTGTTCCGCGATGGGGGGCGCCGGGCTCGCGTTCCTCTGGTACAACACGCACCCCGCGCAGATGTTCATGGGCGACGTCGGCGCGCTCGCGCTCGGCGGCGCGCTCGGCACGATCGCGGTCATCGTGCGCCAGGAAATCGTGCTCTTCATCATGGGCGGCATCTTCGTCGCGGAAACGCTGTCGGTGATCCTGCAGGTCACCTGGTTCAAGTACACGAAGCGTCGCTACGGAGAAGGGCGGCGTTTCTTCAAGATGGCGCCGCTGCATCACCACTTCGAACTGTCGGGCTGGAAAGAGACGCAGGTGGTGGTACGGTTCTGGATCATCACGCTCATGTTGTGCCTGTTCGGTCTGTCCACGCTCAAGCTGCGGTGAACGTTGATGACCCGTCGCTGTCTGGCTGGTGAAGTGAAATAAAGGGAAAGCAAGCGATGTTTGGCGAGAAGTTTCGGGATCGGCAAAAGCCGATGGTGCTCGTGCTGGGACTCGGTGAATCGGGTCTCGCGATGGCGCGCTGGTGCGCGCGCCACGGGTGCCGGCTGCGCGTTGCCGATACGCGCGAAGTGCCGCCGAACCTGTCCGGGCTCGAAGCGCACGGCATCGATGCCGACTTTGTCGGCGGCCCATTTTCGCCCGTATTGCTCGAGGGTGTGGAACTGGTCGCGATCAGTCCGGGCCTGTCGCCGCTCGCCGCCGACCTGCTGCCGCTGATCAACGAAGCGCGCGAGAAAGACATTCCAGTGTGGGGTGAGCTCGAGTTCTTCGCGCAGGCGCTGAAGACGCTCGGCGAAAGCGGCTACGCGCCGAAGGTGATCGCCATCACCGGCACGAACGGTAAAACCACGACGACGAGCCTCACCGGCCTGCTGTGCGAACGTGCCGGCAAGAAAGTCGCGGTCGCGGGCAATATCAGTCCGGCCGCGCTCGACAAACTCACCGAAGCGATCGACAACACCGCGCTGCCTGACATCTGGGTGCTCGAACTGTCGAGCTTCCAGCTGGAAACCGCGCACACGTTCGCTCCGGATGCGGCCGTGGTGCTGAACATCACCCAGGATCACCTCGACTGGCACGGCGGACTGGACGCATACGCCGCCGCGAAGGGCCGCATCTTCGGGCCGGAAACGGTCCGCGTGCTGAACCGCGACGACGCGCGTGTAATGGCGCTCGCGTCCGCCGCAGGCGCCCCGAAGGAAGCCTCCCCGGGAGGCGCCTCCGTGCCGGTGATCACGTTCGGCCTGAACGAGCCGACGCGTGCGGGCGACTACGGTCTGCTGCGCGATAACGCGATGAACTGGCTCGTCGAGGCCCACGACCGCGACGCCAGCGACGAGCCGCAACCCACGCGCCGTCGCAGGAACGAAACCGCTACGCCGCCGGACATCGCCCTGAAGCGCCTGATGCCCGCCGACGCGCTGCGCATTCGCGGCCTGCACAACGCGGCGAACGCGCTCGCCGCATTCGCCCTCGCACGCGCCGTCGGCCTGCCGGGCGCACCGCTTTTGCACGGCCTGCGCGAATACCGTGGCGAGCCGCATCGCGTGGAACTGATCGCATCGATTGAAGGCGTCGATTTCGTCGACGACAGCAAGGGTACGAACGTTGGCGCGACGGTCGCCGCGCTCGACGGCCTCGCGCAGCGCGCGGTGCTGATCGCAGGCGGCGACGGCAAGGGCCAGGAATTCGAGCCGCTCGCCGCGCCCGTGATGCGCTGGTGCCGCGCCGTGATGCTGATCGGCCGCGACGCGCCGCTGATCCGCGCGGCGCTCGAAGACACCGGCATCGCGCTCACTGATTACGCGACGCTGGAAGACGCTACGCGTGCCGCGAGCGCGCTCGCGCAGCCGGGCGACGTCGTGCTGCTGTCGCCGGCATGCGCGAGCTTCGACATGTTCAAGGGTTATGCGCATCGTGCCGCCGTGTTCCGCGGCACGATCGAGGAAATCGCCGCGGAACGGGGGACGATGATATGAGCTGGTCCGAACGCTTCGGCTCCCGCCTCACGAAACAACGCGGCTCCGCCGGCGGCGAAAGGGTGTCCGCGCGCTCGGCGGGCAGTGGTCTCGCGAGCGCCGTCAATGGTGTGAGGCCGCTGCGCTCACGCATGCTCGACTACGACCATTCGCTGCTGTGGGTCGTGATCGCGCTGCTCGGTCTCGGCGTGGTGATGGTGTATTCGGCGTCGATCGCGATGCCTGACTCGCCGAAGTACGCCGCGTATCGCGACTACGCGTTTCTCGTGCGACATCTGGTTTCGCTGGCGGTCGCCACCGTCGCGGCCGTGATCACGTTCCGGATTCCGATCTCGGTGTGGGACAAATACGCGCCGAAGTTCTTCCTGCTCGCGCTGTTCACGCTCGTGATCGTACTGATTCCGCACATCGGCAAGGGCGTGAACGGAGCGCGTCGCTGGATTCCGCTCGGCATCACGAACATGCAGCCGTCGGAAATCATGAAGCTCGCCGTGACGATCTACGCGGCGAACTACACGGTGCGCAAGCAGGAATACATGCAAAGCTTCGCGAAAGGCTTCCTGCCGATGGCGCTCGCCGTCGGCGTGGTCGGCGCGATGCTGCTGCTCGAGCCGGACATGGGTGCGTTCATGGTGATCGCGGCGATCGCGATGGGCGTGCTGTTCCTCGGCGGCGTGAACGGCAAGCTGTTCGGCGGCCTCGTTGCCACCGCGGTGGGCACGTTCAGTCTGCTGGTGTGGGCTTCGCCGTGGCGTCGCGAGCGGATCTTCGCGTATCTCGATCCATGGGACGACCGTTACGCGCAGGGCAAGGCCTATCAGCTGACGCATTCGCTGATCGCGTTCGGACGAGGCGAATGGTTTGGCGTCGGCCTCGGCGGCAGCGTCGAGAAGCTCAATTACCTGCCGGAAGCGCATACCGACTTCATCCTTGCCGTGATCGGCGAGGAACTGGGTTTTGTCGGTGTGCTGATCGTGATCCTGCTGTTCTACTGGATCGTGCGCCGCTCGTTCGAGATCGGCCGTCAGGCGCTCGCGCTCGATCGCACGTTCGCGGGGCTCGTCGCGAAGGGCATCGGCATCTGGTTCGGCGCGCAGACGTTCATCAACATGGGCGTGAACCTCGGCCTGCTGCCCACCAAGGGTCTGACGCTGCCGCTCGTGAGTTATGGCGGTTCGGGCATCTTGCTGAACTGCGTCGCGCTGGCGGTGCTGATGCGGGTTGATTATGAAAATCGTGTGCTGATGCGCGGAGGAAAAGTATGACCGCGACGCAACAGCGCACGCTCATGGTGATGGCCGGCGGCACCGGGGGACACGTGTTCCCGGGGCTCGCGGTCGCGCACCGGATGCAGGCGTGGGGCTGGCGCGTCGTGTGGCTCGGCAACCCGACCGGCATGGAAGCGACGCTCGTGCCGAAGCACGGTATCCCGATGGAATTCGTGCGCTTCGGCGGTCTGCGCGGCAAGGGCCTGAAAACGAAGCTGATGCTGCCGGTGAATCTGCTGCGCGCGTGCGCGCAGAGTTTAGGCGTGCTGCGCCGGGTGAAGCCCGACGTTGTACTCGGCATGGGCGGATACATCACGTTTCCGGCTGGACTCATGACCGCGTTGAGCGGCCGTCCGCTCGTGCTGCACGAACAGAATTCGATCGCGGGCCTGACGAACAAGGTGCTCGCGAAAGTGGCAAAGCGCGTGCTGGTCGCGTTTCCGGATGCGTTGCCCCATGCCGAATGGACAGGTAACCCGATTCGTGAGGAACTTGCGCTGACATTGGCACCCAAAGTTCGCTACGCACAACGCAATGGTCCGCTGAATGTGCTGGTCGTCGGCGGCAGCCTGGGTGCGGCGGCGCTGAACGAAGTCGTGCCGCGTGCGCTGGCGCTGCTCGCGCCGGAGCAACGTCCGCGCATCGTGCATCAGGCGGGCGCGAAGCATATCGACGCGCTGAAGGCGAACTACGCGGAAGCGGGCTTGTCGGCGGGCGACGATCTGCAGCTCGTGCCGTTTATCGACGACATGGCGTCGGCCTATGCGAAGGCGGATCTCGTGATCTGCCGCTCGGGCGCGATGACGGTGGCGGAAATTGCAGCAGTCGGCGTGGCGGCGTTTTTCGTGCCGTTCCCGCACGCAGTAGATGATCACCAGACAACCAACGCAGCGTTTCTCGCCGATCACGGCGCGGCGCTCGTCGTGCAGCAACGCGATCTGTCGGCGGATACCCTTGCCGGCTGGTTGCGCAGCCAGACGCGGGACATCCTTGCGGACATGGCGGAGCGTTCGCGCTCGCTCGCGAAACCCGATGCCACTGAACAGGTCGCGCAGATCTGCGCCGCCGTGGCGGGTGTAATCCCGAGCTTGAGCCCGGAAGGAAGGCAACAATGAAACACATCGTCAAACATATTCACTTTGTCGGCATCGGCGGCGCCGGCATGAGCGGCATCGCCGAAGTGCTCGTCAATCTCGGCTACCAGGTGAGCGGCTCCGACCTCGCGCGCAACGCGGTGACCGATCGCCTCGCCACGCTCGGCGCGCGCGTCGCCATCGGTCACGACGAGGCGAACATCGAAGGTGCGAACGCCGTCGTCGTTTCGACGGCGGTGCGCAGCGACAACCCGGAAGTGCTTGCCGCGCGTCACCGGCGCATTCCGATCGTGCCGCGCGCGGTGATGCTCGCGGAACTGATGCGCCTGAAGCAGGGCATCGCGATTGCCGGCACGCACGGCAAGACGACCACCACATCGCTCGTGGCGAGCGTGCTGGCGGCTGGCGGACTCGATCCGACGTTCGTGATCGGCGGGCGGCTGATCAGCGCGGGCGCGAATGCGCGGCTCGGCACGGGCGATTTCATCGTCGCGGAAGCGGATGAATCCGATGCGTCGTTCCTGAACCTGTTCCCGGTGATCGAAGTCATCACGAACATCGACGCCGATCACATGGACACCTACGGCCACGATTTCGCGCGGCTCAAGCAGGCGTTCATCGAGTTCACGCATCGCCTGCCGTTCTACGGGATCGCGGTGCTGTGCGTCGACGATCCGAACGTCAAGGAAATCCTGCCGTTCGTCTCGAAGCCGATCATCCGCTACGGTTTCGCGCCCGACGCGCAGGTGCGCGCGGTGAACGTCGAAGCGAAAGACGGACGTATGCATTTCACCGCCATGCGCGAGGATGCGGCACCGATCGACATCGTCCTGAACCTGCCCGGCACGCACAACGTGCAGAACGCATTGGCGGCCATCGCAATTGCGACTGAACTTGAAGTGAAAGATGCCGATATCCAGCGAGCACTCGCGGATTTCAACGGCGTCGGTCGACGCTTCCAGCGTTACGGCGAAGTACCGGCGCCGGATGGCGGCACGTACACGCTGGTCGACGATTACGGGCATCACCCGGTCGAAATGGCCGCGACGGTCGCGGCGGCGCGCGGCGCGTTCCCCGGTCGCCGGCTCGTGCTGGCGTTTCAGCCGCACCGCTTCACGCGCACGCGCGACTGCTTCGAGGATTTTGTGAAGGTGCTGTCGACGGTCGACGCTCTGGTTCTGACCGAAGTCTACGCAGCCGGCGAAGCGCCGATCATCGCCGCCGACGGCCGCGCGCTCGCGCGTGCGCTACGCGTGGCGGGCAAGGTCGAGCCGGTATTTGTCGAAACGGTGGATGAAGTGCCGGATGCGCTCGCAGCAGTGGTGCGCGGCGGCGACGTAGTGATCACGATGGGTGCGGGTTCGATCGGCGGCGTGCCGGGTCGGATTGCCCAGGAACAGAAGGTTTGAGATGAGCAGCAATATCGATCCGAAATCATTCGGCAAGGTGGCCGTCCTTCTCGGCGGGAATTCCGCCGAGCGCGAGGTGTCGCTCAATTCCGGTCGTCTCGTGCTGCAAGGCCTGCGTGACGCAGGCGTGGATGCACATCCGTTCGATCCGGCCGAGCGTCGGCTCGCCGCACTGAAGGAAGAGGGTTTTGTGCGCGCGTTCAACGCGCTGCACGGCGGCTACGGTGAAAACGGCCAGATTCAGGGTGCGCTCGATTTCTATGGCATCCGCTACACCGGTAGCGGCGTGCTGGGCTCGGCGCTCGGTCTCGACAAGTTCCGCACGAAGCTCGTGTGGCAGCAGCTCGGCGTGCCGACGCCGCCGTTCGAAGCCGTGCTGCGGGGCGACGACTACGACGCGCGCGCGGTTGAAATCGTCGCGAAGCTTGGCTTGCCGCTCTTCGTGAAGCCGGCGAGCGAAGGCTCGAGCGTCGCGGTCATCAAGGTGAAGCGCGCCGACGCACTGCCGGCCGCACTCGCCGAAGCCGCGAAGTTCGACAGGATCGTCGTGGTCGAACAGAGCATCGAAGGCGGCGGGGAGTACACCGCGTGCGTCGCGGGCGATCTCGATCTGCCGGTGATCCGCATCATCCCGGCCGGCGAGTTTTACGACTATCACGCGAAGTACGTCGCGAACGACACACAGTATCTGATTCCGTGCGGCCTCGCGCCGGACGCCGAAGCGCACCTGAAAGTGCTGGCGCGCCGTGCGTTCGATGTACTCGGCTGCACCGACTGGGGCCGCGCCGATTTCATGCTCGACGCGGACGGCAACCCGTATTTCCTCGAAGTGAACACGGCGCCTGGCATGACCGATCACTCGCTGCCGCCGAAGGCGGCGCGCGCGGTCGGTATCAGCTACCAGGAACTGGTAGTGAAAGTGTTGTCGCTGACACTGAAGGACTAACGGTCAGACATGTGGAACAACGTTCGCCAGCTCAATCTCGCCTCCAACGCACTGCATGCGTTGCTGGTGCTCGTGCTGCTGGCGGCAGGCGGTTACTGGATGATCCAGCGCCCGGGCTTCGCGCTGCGCGAAATCCGGATCGACGGCGACACCGAGCACATCAATTCGCCGACGGTGCGCGCGGGTGTGGTCGGCCGGTTGAAGGGCAATTACTTCACGGTCGATCTGGACACGGCGCGTCAGGCGTTCGAGCAGATGCCGTGGGTGCGTCACGCGAGCGTGCGGCGCGTCTGGCCGAACGCGCTGGCTGTCACGCTGGAGGAGTACAAACCGCTCGGGACGTGGGGCAGCGATCAGCTTGTCAGTGTCGACGGCGATCTGTTCACCGCGAACCAGGGCGAACTGGAGCAGGAACTGCCTGCCTTCGATGGTCCGGACGGCACGGCGAAGGAAGTGGTCTCGCGTTATCGGGACTTCAAGACGTGGTTTGCGCCGCTGGGCGCGACGCCGGAAGAAGTGACGCTGTCGCCGCGTTATGCGTGGACGGTGAAGTTGTCGAACGGCATGCAGGTGGAGCTTGGACGCGAACGCAATCAGGACACGCTCCTGGATCGCTCGCGCCGGTTGACCGCGGCGTGGGGCGCGGTGACGCAACGTTGGGGGAACGATATTGAGTATGCGGACTTGCGCTATCCGAACGGTTTCGCGATTCGCGCAGCAGGCATGCGCTTTATCAGCGAACCCGACAAGGGCAAGAAGTAAACGGACATCACACGCAATGAGCACGCTATGAGTAAAGACTATAAAGATCTGCTGGTCTCCCTCGACATCGGGACGTCGAAGGTGGTGGCCATCGTCGCCGAGCTGAAAGGCGAAGGTCACTACGAAGTGATCGGCCTCGGCCAGAGCGAATCGAAGGGGCTCAAGAAAGGCGTCGTGGTGAACATCGAGGCCACGGTGCAATCGATTCAGCGCGCGCTCGAAGAAGCTGAACTGATGGCCGATTGCAAGATCACAAACGTATTCACCGGAATCGCCGGCAGCCATATCCGCAGCTTCAATTCGAGCGGCATGGTGGCGATCAAGGAAAAGGAAGTCACGCAGACGGATGTGGCGCGCGTGATCGAGACGGCGAAGGCGATCAATATCCCGACCGATCAGCAGGTGCTGCACATCCTGACGCAGGAATTCATCATCGACGGCCAGGAAGATGTGCGCGAGCCGATCGGCATGAGCGGCATTCGCCTCGAAGTGAAGGTGCACATCGTGACGGGTGCGGTGAGCGCGGCGCAGAACATCGTCAAGTGCGTGCGCCGCTGCGGCCTCGAAGTGAACGATCTGATCCTGCAGCCGCTGGCGTCGTCGCTGGCGGTGCTGACGGAAGACGAAAAAGAGCTGGGCGTGGTGCTGGTCGACATCGGCGGCGGCACGACCGACATCGCGATTTTCAGTGAAGGCGCGATCCGTCACACCGCGGTGATTCCGATCGCCGGCGACCAGATCACGAGCGACATCGCGATGGCGCTGCGCACGCCGACGCCGGACGCGGAGGACATCAAGGTCGATTACGGCATCGCGAAACAGGCACTCGCCGATCCGGACGAAATGATCGAAGTGCCGGGGCTCGGCGAGCGCGGTCCGCGCACGCTGTCGCGCCAGGCGCTGGCGGCGGTCGTCGAGCCGCGCGTCGAGGAGCTGTTTTCGCTCGTGCAGCAGGTGGTGCGCGAGTCGGGTTACGAGGAACTGCTGAGTTCCGGCGTCGTGTTGACCGGCGGCGCGGCGATGATGCCGGGCATGGTCGAACTCGGCGAGGACATTTTCCTGAAGCCGGTGCGCATCGGTGCGCCGGAATACGCGGGTGGCCTTGCTGACGTGGTGCGCAATCCGCGTTATTCGACGGCGATGGGGCTGCTCGTCGAAGGCCGTGCGCAACGCATGCGCGGTCGCAAGGTCGCGGTGCAGTCAGGTTCGATGGGCCAGGTGCTCGGACGGATGAAAGACTGGTTCCTCGGCAACTTTTAACGCAGCACCCCGGGTTCAGATGCGGATTCCGGGGCGCGGTGTGCAGGGAGATTTTCAGTAATACGCGCTGGTGCCGGCGGCTGGCGCGCGACAGGAGGTTGCCCGATCTCCTGCCGAATAACGGCCGAGTAGCTGCCTGACGGCAGTACATTTTTTCTTGACGGAGGCAACATGGAATTCCAGATGCTGGAAACCGAAACCAACGGCACCATCATCAAGGTGGTTGGCGTAGGTGGGGCTGGCGGCAATGCCGTTCAGCATATGATCAACCGCGGCGTGCAAGGCGTCGACTTCATCGTGATGAACACGGATGCACAGGCCCTGTCGCGTTCGCGCGCCACGGCTGTGATCCAGCTCGGCAACACCGGTCTCGGCGCGGGCGCCAAGCCGGAAATGGGCCGTTCGGCAGCAGAAGAAGCACGGGAGCGCATCGCCGATGCACTGCGCGGCGCGCACATGGTGTTCATCACCGCGGGCATGGGCGGCGGCACGGGCACGGGCGCGGCTCCGGTCGTGGCGCAGATCGCCAAGGAGATGGGCATTTTGACTGTGGGCGTCGTCAGCAAGCCGTTCGAATTTGAAGGCGGCAAGCGGATGCGTGTGGCAGAAGCCGGTTCGCAGCAACTGGAGGATCACGTCGACTCGCTGATCGTCGTTCTGAACGACAAGCTGTTCGAGGTGATGGGCGATGACGCCGAGATGGATAAATGCTTCCAGTGCGCAGATGATGTTCTGAACAACGCAGTCGCCGGTATCGCGGAAATCATCAACGTAGACGGTCTGGTGAACGTCGACTTTGAAGACGTGAAGACGGTGATGGGCGAGCAGGGTAAGGCGATGATGGGCACGGCGACGGTTGCCGGCGTCGATCGCGCGCGTCTCGCGGCCGAGCAGGCGGTTGCCAGCCCGCTGCTGGAAGGGGTGGACCTGTCGGGCGCGCGTGGCGTGCTGGTGAACATCACGTCGAGCCGTTCGCTGCGTCTGTCCGAAACGCGCGAAGTGATGAACACGATCAAGAGCTATGCTGCAGAAGACGCAACCGTGATTTTTGGCGCGGTCTACGATGATGCAATGGGCGACGCGCTGCGCGTGACGGTGGTGGCAACGGGTCTCGGCCGTGCGGCGAAGAAGCAGCAATCGGCACCGATGACGCTGCTGCGTACCGGCACCGATAACCAGCCGGTCGGCGGTCATGCGCACGCGTTCGCGTCGCAACAGCATCACACGGGCGCGGCCGATTACGGTTCGCTGGATACGCCGGCTGTATGGCGTACGTCGCGTGATACGGCGGCTTCGCACGTGCAGGCGCTGCAGGAAAAGGGCGTCGACACGTACGATATCCCGGCGTTCCTGCGCAAGCAGGCGGATTAACCGCGGGCTGGGCTGTGCTGCGGCACGGTTGATGCGTGCCAGCAGCGATATGCACGGGCGTGGCGGGTGAACGGCGAACAAGGCCGCGTTTCGTCAGATACGTGGCGGGGACAGATGCCCTCTTCGTATTCGCGAAGCGGATCGGGCAACTGTCGGCGAAAGTCAGGTTCACTGCGACACGAAAACGTGCGGATGCAAGCCGCATCGATGTAAAGGACTGAGCATGATTCAGGTGGGTGAAAAGCTGCCGGACGCAATCGTCTACGAATTGATCGACGACGAGCGCGAAGGCTGCACGATCGGGCCCAACAGCTTCGACGTGCGCGAGCAGACCGCGGGAAAGCGCGTGGTGATCTTCGGATTGCCGGGCGCGTTCACGCCGACCTGTTCGGCGAAGCACGTGCCGGGTTATGTCGAACACGCTGCCGCGTTTCAGGCGGCTGGTGTCGACGAGATCTGGTGTGTGTCCGTCAACGACGCGTTCGTCATGGGCGCGTGGGCGCGCGATCAGCACACCTCGGGCAAGGTGCGCATGATGGCGGACGGAAGTGCGGCTTTCACGCGGGCGCTTGGTCTGGAGCAGGATCTGTCGGCGCGTGGCATGGGAATCCGTTCCCAACGCTACGCCATGGTGGTCGACGACGGCGTGGTCAAGACGCTGAACGTCGAGGCACCCGGCAAGTTCGAAGTCAGCGATGCAGCGAGTATTCTTGCCACGTTGAGCTAGCCGCGAGGGCCTGTTTTGTCGCCTCGTCCTGCGAATGTTGCAGGCAGGCAACGACAAAATGACGCTTTTGTGACCGGCCGTTACGCGGGCCGATGTCCGGAAACGCCTCCGTTCCGGGCGTCGGCCCGTCACGCTTTCCGCGCGGTTCCTGTGAAGTAACGATGGGAAACAGATTGATACGTTCAGTGAAAACCCGATGTGGGGTTGATGGAGTATAATTCGCGCTATGGAATAAAAAGTCCCGATTGGGATTTTCAATCGAATAGAAGACCATTATGTTGAAGCAGCGCACAATCAAATCGATCGTCAAGACGGTCGGCATCGGCTTGCATTCGGGCCGCAAGGTCGACCTGACGCTCCGTCCGGCGGGTCCGGATACGGGCATCGTGTTCACGCGTGTGGATCTGGCCACGCCGGTGGAGATTCCTGCGCAGGCCATGGCGATCGGCGATACGCGTCTTGCTTCGGTATTGCAGAAAGACGGCGCGCGGGTCTCGACGATCGAGCATTTGATGTCGGCGTGCGCGGGTCTCGGCATCGACAACCTGTATGTCGACGTCACCGCCGAGGAAATCCCGATCATGGACGGCAGCGCGGCGTCGTTCGTGTTCCTGATCCAGTCGGCGGGCGTGGAAGAACAGAACGCCGCGAAGAAATTCATCAAGGTAACGAAGCCGGTCGAAATCCGCGACGGTGACAAATTTGCCCGTCTGGAGCCGTTTTTTGGCTTCAAACTGAAGTTTACGATCGATTTCCGTCATCCGGCCGTCGACAAGACCGGCCAGGCGCTCGAAGTCGATTTCGCGAATACGTCGTATGTGCGTGAAATCGCCCGTGCACGTACGTTTGGTTTTGCGCACGAAGTCGAAATGATGCGTGAGCTGGGTCTCGCGCGCGGCGGCAGCATGGACAACGCGATCGTACTCGACGAATACCGCATCCTGAACAACGACGGCCTGCGTTACGACGACGAATTCGTGAAACACAAGATGCTCGACGCGATCGGCGACCTGTACGTGGTGGGCCATCCGCTGCTGGCTTCGTACAACGCATACAAATCGGGGCACGGTCTGAACAACCAGTTGCTGCGTGAATTGCTGGCGCACGAGGATTCGTACGAAATCGTCACGTTCAACGATCCGCAGCAGGCTCCGCGCGGCTTCGCCTACGATACGCAAACGGCGTTTGCCTGATTGCGGCAGGGCGGTTCAGTACCGCCGCCAGCGCGTTTGACGGAATGAGTGCGGAAACAGGCGGCCCTTCGGGGTCGCCTATTTTTTTGGCTCGCGGCTGACGCGATGCCGGGCCGCCATTCTCGCCAGCGCTTCCCGCAACGGCGAGGGCGCGAGTGTCTCACTGAGCGCGTGCAGCGCTTCGGCTCCGCGTGCCGTCATGCGCGCCTGCTTGGGCGGCGGCGGCTCTTTCACCGCTTGCGGACGCACGCGGATACGCAGCGAATTGACGGCCCAGCCGCGCTGCTGCAAATCCGAGAGCAGGCTGGGTTCAAGATGTCGCAGGCGCGCGGCAAGCGCGTTGTGTGCGGCAAAAAGCGTCAGCACCCCTTCCTTGATGAAACCGGGCTCGATGCTCGTCGCCAGATAATCGGGCAGGAGCTGCTTCAGGTCGCGCTCCAGCGCCGCAATCTGCTCGACGCCGGCGCGCAGGGCGGCGAACGCGTCGGTGCGATTGAGCACTTCGGAGATCGCCTGCGGGCGGCGTGCCTCCTTCTGACTGGAAAACGGCCTTGAAAACGACGAGAAACGGCTCATATTTTCGTGGAAGCTTTCGAGGTGAGGACGGGCGGAAAAGCGGCAGCCGAAGCGATGTTGCCTGCCATATGCCGTGATGCCCGGATTGTACCCCGTGGCTTGCGTGCCGGGCCGCCGTCGGGGGCTGCAGGCGCGCGGCCGCGGTAGCCCCTGGCCAATCCGCCATGGACACAGGCGCAGCCGGGCCTGCGTGCTAAAATCCCCGATTCGAATTCACTCCTGGACCTAAGCCGCCGGGGCCGCCGTTTCCGGGCTCGCACACCGTGCGAGTCCGGCCGCAGCCGCGACGCAGACACCGATCCGATGACCACCGGTTTTCTACAAAAGATTTTTGGCAGCCGCAACCAGCGGCTCGTCAAGCAATATCAAAAGACCGTCGCGTCGATCAATGCGCTCGAACCGCAGATCGAGCAGTTGACGGACGACCAGTTGCGCGCCAAAACCGGTGAGTTCCGACAGCGCCTCGCGAGCGGCGAATCGCTCGACAAGCTGCTGCCGGAAGCGTTCGCCGTCTGCCGCGAAGCGAGCAAACGCGTGCTGCATATGCGGCACTTCGACGTGCAGCTGGTCGGCGGCATGGTCCTGCATTACGGCAAGATCGCGGAAATGCGCACCGGCGAAGGCAAGACGCTCGTCGCGACGCTGCCGGTCTACCTGAACGCGCTCTCCGGACGCGGCGTGCACGTCGTGACGGTGAACGATTACCTTGCACAGCGCGACGCCGAATGGATGGCGCGCCTGTACAACTTCCTCGGTCTGTCGGTGGGCATCAACCTGTCGCAGATGGACCACGACGCGAAGCAGGAGGCTTACGGGTCGGACATCACGTACGGTACGAACAACGAATTCGGCTTCGACTACCTGCGCGACAACATGGTCTACGAGACCGATGCGCGCGTGCAGCGGGCCCTGAATTTCGCCGTCGTCGACGA
Organism: Paraburkholderia gardini; assembly: GCF_907164545.1. Classification (NCBI taxonomy): domain Bacteria; kingdom Pseudomonadati; phylum Pseudomonadota; class Betaproteobacteria; order Burkholderiales; family Burkholderiaceae; genus Paraburkholderia; species Paraburkholderia gardini. The sequence goes on from NZ_CAJQZB010000039.1 coordinate 29,303, forward strand.
AGTGGACTCGATCCTGATCGACGAAGCGCGTACGCCGCTGATCATTTCGGGGCAGGCTGAAGATCACACCGAGCTCTACGTGCGCATGGACGCGCTGCCGCCGCTGCTCGAGCGCCAGATCGGAGAAGAAAAGGCCGATGGTACGGGTGTCGAAAAGCCGGGCGACTACACGCTTGACGAGAAAGCACGTCAGGTGTTCCTCACCGAATCGGGCCACGAAAAGGCCGAGCGTCTGCTCGCCGAGTGGGGTCTGATTGGCGAGGGCGAAAGCCTGTACGCGGCACAGAACATCACATTGATGCACCACGTGTACGCGGCGTTGCGCGCACACACGCTGTTCTTCAAGGACCAGCACTACGTCGTGCAGAACAACGAAGTTGTGATCGTCGACGAGTTCACCGGCCGTCTGATGTCGGGCCGCCGCTGGTCAGACGGGCTGCACCAGGCCGTCGAGGCGAAGGAACACGTCAAGATCCAGAGCGAAAACCAGACGCTCGCTTCGATCACGTTCCAGAACTATTTCCGCATGTACGCGAAGCTGTCCGGCATGACCGGCACGGCCGATACCGAAGCGTTCGAATTCAATGAGATTTACGGGCTCGAAACGGTCGTCATTCCGACGAACCGTCCGCCGAAGCGGATCGACAAGCAGGATCAGATCTACAAGACGGCGAAGGAGCGTTACGACGCCGTCATCCGTGATATTCGCGAATGCTATGAACGTAGCCAGCCGGTACTGGTCGGCACGACGTCGATCGAGAATTCCGAACTGCTGTCGAACCTGCTGACCAAGGCCGGTTTGCCGCACGAAGTGCTGAACGCGAAGCAGCACGCGCGTGAAGCCGAGATCGTTGCGGAAGCCGGCCGTCCGAAGCGCGTGACGATTGCAACCAACATGGCCGGCCGCGGTACCGACATCGTGCTGGGCGGCAATGCCGAAAAGCAGGCCATGTTCCTCGAACTCGACGAATCGATTTCCGCCGACGAAAAGGCGCGTCGCATCCAGCAACTGCACGATGAGTGGCAGACGTTGCACGACGAAGTGAAGGCCGCGGGCGGCCTGCACATCATCGGCACCGAGCGTCACGAATCGCGCCGGATCGACAACCAGCTGCGCGGCCGTGCCGGCCGTCAGGGCGATCCGGGTTCATCGCGCTTCTATCTGTCGCTGGACGATTCACTGCTGCGCATTTTCGCGGGCGACCGCGTGCGCTCGATCATGGACCGTCTGAAAATGCCGGAAGGCGAGGCGATCGAAGCGGGCATCGTCACGCGGTCGATCGAATCGGCGCAGCGCAAGGTTGAAGCGCGCAACTTCGATATCCGCAAGCAACTGCTCGAATACGACGACGTGTCGAACGACCAGCGCAAGGTGATCTATCAGCAGCGTAACGAGTTGCTGGAAGCGCACGACATTACCGAGACGATCGGCGCGATGCGTCATGGCGTGATTGCCGACATCGTTCACCAGTTCGTACCGGCGGGCAGCATCGAAGAACAGTGGGATGTGCCTGAGCTCGAAGAAGTGCTGCGCAACGAATGGCAGCTCGATCTCGCCATTCAGGAGATGATCAACGAGTCGAAGTCGATCGATGCCGACGAAATTCTCGAAGCCGTCACTGCGGCCGCTGACGAAACGTACGAAGGCAAGGTCGAGCTCGTGGGTCGTGAATCGTTTAGCGCGTTCGAACGTTCGATCATGCTGCAGACGCTCGACCGCAGCTGGCGTGAACACCTCGCCGCGCTCGATCACCTGCGCCAGGGCATTCATCTGCGCGGCTACGCCCAGCAGAACCCGAAGCAGGAATACAAGCGCGAAGCGTTCGAACTGTTCGCCGCGATGCTCGACGCCGTGAAGCTCGAAGTGACGCGCGTTGTGATGAACGTGCAGATCCAGTCGCCGGAGCAACTGGAAGAGGCGGCGGAGCAGTACGAAGACCAGGGCAGCCATGTTCTTGAGAACGCCGAATTCCGTCACGCGGAATTTGCGGAAGCGGGTGACGCGGCGGCGGCACCTGCTGCGGCTGCCGCCGCCATGATCGGCGATGCGATGAGCCACGGCCAGCATGCGTCGGGTTCGCAGCATCTGGCTGGCGATAGCGTGCCGAAGGTCGGCCGCAACGATCCGTGCCCGTGCGGCAGCGGCAAGAAGTACAAGCAGTGCCACGGCAAGATTGCCTGAGTTGCAGAACGGCGCGTGCGTCACAACCGGTGCACGCGCCGGGTCGTTTTTGCCGGCGCCTTTTAATGGCCGCAGGCTGATTCTCCGGTGGTCCGACGTTCGTCTGGACCATTCATGTTGATTTCCGATGCTGGTTCCACGCCGGCACGCTCATCTCCGACAGGTCGCCAACATGGCTGTCAATTTCCCCTCGATCGATCCCGCTCAGCTTCATCCCGTCGCCGGCGTCACGCTGGGCTGGGCCGAAGCGAACATTCGCAAGCCGAACCGCAAGGACGTGCTCGTCATTTCCGTCGACGAAGGTGCGACGGTCGCGGGCGTATTCACGCAGAACCGTTTTTGCGCTGCGCCGGTGACGGTTTGCCGTGAGCATCTGGAGCGCGTACGCGCGGGCGGCAAGGCGATTCGCGCGCTCGTCGTGAACACGGGCAATGCGAACGCCGGCACAGGCGAGCCAGGCCTCGCGCATGCGCGCGAGACCTGCGTCGAACTCGCGCGCCTCGCCGACATCGAGCCCGGGCAGGTGCTGCCGTTCTCGACGGGTGTGATTCTCGAACCGCTGCCGGTCGACCGTCTGAAGGCCGGTTTGCCTGCCGCGCTGGCAAACCGGAAAGCCGCGAACTGGTACGCCGCCGCGCAGTCGATCATGACGACCGACACGCTCGCGAAAGCCACGTCCCGGCAAGTGACGATCGACGGCCACACGGTCACGCTGACCGGCATCAGCAAGGGCGCGGGCATGATCAGGCCGAACATGGCGACGATGCTCGGCTTCCTTGCGTTCGACGCCAACGTCGCGCAACCGGTGCTCGACGCGCTCGTGAAGCACGTCGCGGACCGCTCGTTCAACTGCATCACGATCGACGGCGATACGTCCACGAACGACTCGTTCATCCTCATCGCATCGGGCAAATCGAGCCTGCCGGCGATCACGTCGACGGATTCCACCGCCTATGCGGCGCTACGCGACGCCGTGACCGAAGTCGCGCAGACGCTCGCGCAACTTATCGTGCGCGATGGCGAGGGCGCGACGAAGTTCATGACGGTGAACGTCGAAGGCGGGAAGGACACCGCCGAATGCCGCCAGATCGCTTATGCGATCGGCCATTCGCCGCTCGTGAAGACCGCGTTCTACGCGTCGGACCCGAACCTCGGCCGGATTCTGGCCGCGATCGGCTATGCAGGCGTGAACGACCTCGACGTCGACCGGATCGATCTTTACCTCGACGACGTGCTCGTCGCGAAAGCCGGTGGACGCAACCCGGACTATCGCGAGGAAGACGGCCAGCGCGTGATGAAGAAAAGCGAGATCGCGATTCGCGTGGCACTCGGTCGCGGCGACGCGCGGGCCACGATCTGGACCTGCGATCTCTCGCACGAGTACGTCAGCATCAACGCCGATTACCGTTCCTGATACTGATACCGGGTCACATACACGATGGACAAACTCGAACAGTTTTTGACGCGCGCCGAAGCGGTGCTCGGCCGCCTGGAAGCGATGCTTCCGCCCGCGGCACTCGATGTCGACTGGTCCGCGGCCGTTGCATTCCGCTGGCGCAAGCGTCAGGGACGCGGCTACCTGCAACCGGTGCCGTCGATTTCAACCATCTCGCTCGACGATCTGCAGAACATCGACCGGCAGAAGTCGCTGATCGAACAGAACACGCGTCAGTTCGTACACAGCCAGCCGGCTAACAACGTGTTGCTGACGGGCGCACGCGGCACGGGCAAGTCGTCGCTGATCAAGGCCTGCCTGAACGCGCACGCCAAAGACGGTCTGCGCCTGATCGAAGTGGACAAGGACGACCTGCACGATCTCGGCGACATCGTCGACCTGATCGCGTCGCGTCCGGAGCGGTTCATTGTGTTCTGTGACGATCTCTCGTTCGAAGAGGGCGAGTCGGGCTACAAGGCGCTAAAGGTGGCGCTCGACGGCTCGGTGGCCGCGCAATCGGACAACGTGCTGATCTACGCGACCTCGAACCGTCGCCACCTGCTGCCCGAGTACATGAGCGACAACGAGACGTACAAGCACACGTCCGATGGCGAAATCCATCCAGGCGAAGTGGTCGAGGAAAAGATTTCGCTGTCGGAGCGCTTCGGCCTGTGGGTGAGTTTCTATCCGTTCAAACAGGACGATTACCTGGCGATCGTCGGCCACTGGCTGCGCCATTTCGGTTGCGCCGACGCCGAGGTCGAAGCGGCGCGCGGCGACGCGCTCGTCTGGGCGCTAGAGCGCGGTTCGCGTTCGGGCCGGGTGGCGTGGCAGTTCGCGCGCGACTGGTCGGGGCGTAAGTCCCAGGCGCCGCGGGCGTCGGCAGAGGGCGTATGACCGCCGCCGCTGACGTTGCCGGCAACGCGGGCACTGCGCGGCCGGTCACCGAAGTCGCGGTCGGCGTGCTGGTGCAGCCGGACGGGCGCTACCTGCTGGCGCAGCGGCCCGCAGGCAAGCCGTACGAAGGCTACTGGGAGTTTCCAGGCGGGAAGCTGGAGCCGGGCGAATCGGTCGAAGCCGCGCTCGCCCGCGAACTGCACGAGGAACTCGGGATCGTCGTGAACGCGAGCCATCGCTGGCATACGCTCGAACACGACTATCCGCACGCGTACGTGCGGCTCTATTTCTGCAAGGTGACCGGATGGGAGGGTGAGCCGCACGGACGCGAAGGTCAGGCCTTCGTCTGGCAGGCGTTGCCCGCCGAAGTCTCACCGCTGCTGCCTGCCACCATTCCGGTGCTGGAATGGCTGGCCGCGGAGAAGTAATGCGAACCTGCGTGTCCGCGCAGGTTCGCACGCGGCGGCTGTTCCTTCAGCGCGTTCAGTGCGGGTTGTAGTCGCCGGTAGGGGTTTCGTCCGAAGGCGGTTCTTCATCGGTGCCGCCGATCTTGTACTTTTCGGCGGCCCACGCTCCAAGATCGGTCTGCTTGCAGCGATCTGAACAGAAGGGGCGGAAGCGGTTTTCAGGTGTCCAGCGGACGTCCTTTCCGCAAGTTGGGCATTTGACGACAGTGGGCATGGTCAGGCGATCAATCGCAATCAGGAACGGGAAGCTTCAAACATGGGGCGAACGAGAGCAGTTTCAAAGGCCGCGTGCCGCTCTCGCGGCCGTCCCGGCAGCCGTTATCGCACCGGTGCTGCTATTACAGGCTGCACAACGTAAGCTGGAACGGTACGTCGACATCGACCGATCGCGGCCTCAGGTCGCCGTCCTGCACCGTGAAGCGCACCCACAGCATGTACTTGTTGGCGCTTGCCTCCGGAATCACGCGCAATTCCGGTGCCACTCTCACCTGCATCAATTGATATGAGCGGCCGGAGAGCATCTGTTGATAGCTCCCCTGCATCGCCATCACCTTCGAGGCCTGTCCCGATTCGCGCGCAAGGCGCAATACGATCGTTGCGGCATCACGCAGCGCCAGCAGCGGTGTGACCCATTTGGCAATGTCCTGGCGACGCTGGTCCGGATGCATCTGTTGCCACGCGAAATACGACGGCAGGTCGAACTTGCAGGTTCCGCCGGGAATGATCGCGCGGCTGCGGATGCTTGCGAGCCATTCGTTGTCTGCAAGATGCTGGCCCGTTTTGCCCTGCATCTGCGTGAGGCCGGCTAGCGTCTGCTCGATCTCTCCCAGGACTGCTTCGAGCGCGTTCTGCTCGATGCCGGGATTTCCGCGAAACGGCGCCAGCGTCTGGCGTTGCCGTTCAAGCTCTTTCATCAGATCCGACTTCAGATCCGCGCGGCCCGCGACCTCGGCGATTTCGAAGAGGGTCGTCAGCGCAACATGGTGCTCCCTGGCGTCTTCCTGGGTCAGAAAGAACGTGAAGCGCTCGAACAGATCTTCGAGGCGCAACAGCGTACGGATTCGCTCGTTGAAGGGATACTCGTAAAGGATCAAGCGCGCTCGCCTCTGGCGTGGTCGGTGACGGGATTGCAGGACATTCTAATGCCGTGTGACTACCCTAGCAATCACGCACTTTTTTCGCCCGTTCAGGCGCATTTTCTGCGCCTGAACCGTGATGGCAATGTGACGGGACGCGCGGCCGGTTTCGCGGTGGAATGCGGCGCTGGCGAAGTACTGGATATGTGGTGGGGCGTGCGGCGGAGCATGAGGGTGAGTGCGGCCTGCGTGTGGGCCCGCGTAGGCCCGGCGCGCTTCGCGCATCGGCTGGCTGCTGGCCGGTGAGTGTCACGCGCCGGCCAGCGCGACGTACTGCCGGTGCAATGCGTCGACGTCCATGGAAAGCGTCTCGATCGAAACGGTGTCATTGACGACGACATCGTCCGCGGCGGCGAGCCGCGCTTCGCGGGTCGCCTGACGCGCGACGATCGCGAGTACCTGTTCGCGCGTGAACGCGTTGCGACGCATGACGCGCTCGATCTGTGTTTCGACGGTGCAGTCGACGACGAGCACACGGTCCACCCGCGTCTTCCAGCTACCCGATTCGACGAGCAGCGGTACGACAACCATCACATACGGGCCGCGGGCCTCACTTCGCTCGCGCTCAGTCTCGGCGCGGATCAGCGGATGCGTGATCGCTTCGAGTCGCGACCGGGCTGTATCGTCGCTGAAGACGAGCGCGCGCATCCGGGTGCGGTCGAGCGAACCGTCCTGCGCAACGAACGACGGACCGAACGCCCTGGCAATCGATGGCATCGCGATGCCGCCGGGCGCAGTGATGCGATGGGCGATCACGTCGGTGTCGACAAGCGGTACGCCGCGCGCCGCGAAGAGATCCGCGACGGTGGACTTGCCGCTCCCGATTCCGCCTGTTATCCCGACAGCAAACATGTTTCAGCTCCCCAACACCTGATACAACGGCGTGCCGAGAAACAGGGTGATTGCCCCGCCCGCCGCGAGAAACGGGCCGAACGGCAACGGCTCCTCGAAGCGCATCCGGCCGCGCCACGTTGCGAGCAATCCGACGACCGCACCGGCCACCGCCGCGATCACGACGATCTGCGGCAACGCTGCCCAGCCGAGCCACGCGCCGAGCGCCGCGAGCAGCTTGAAATCGCCGTAGCCCATGCCTTCGATGCCGCGTATCAGCTTGAAAAGCCAGTGGACGCACCACAGCGTGAGGTAACCCGCGATCGCGCCGAGAACCGCATCGTGCAGCGTGGAAAACGTGCCTTCGACGTTGATGATCAGGCCGGCCCACAAAAGTGGCAACGTCATCGAGTCTGGCAGCAGGTGCGTGTCGACGTCGATGGCGCTCATCGCAAGCAGTGTTGCGCAGAGTCCGAAGGCGGCGAGGGCGGTGCCTGTCGCGCCGAATGTCACGAGCGATCCGGCCGCGAGCGCGGCACTCGCTATTTCGATCACGGGATAGCGCAGGCTCACGTGCGCATGGCAATGCGAGCATCGGCCGCGTAACAGCAGATAGCTCAGCACCGGAATGTTTTCCCAGGCCTTCAACGTGTGTCCGCAATGCGGACATGCGCTGCGAGGCAGCCACAGGTCATAGCGCGCAGGAAGGGCGTCGTCTTCGGGTGCCTGGCCCGTCGTCTCGCTTACTTCGTTGCGCCACGCACGCTCGAGCATGATGGGTAGCCGGTGTGTCACCACGTTCACGAAGCTGCCGATGACGAGGCCAAACACGACGGCGAATGCAATCTGCGCGCTGGCGGGCAGAGCGCTGAACGCGGCGGTGACGCTGGCGGTGTAATAGCCCAGCGGGCCGCTGAAAGGGGAGTCGGTCAGGGACGTTATCGCGTGCATGGCTGAATGACTGGATTCGGCTGCGATGCTACACCACGTTGCCGAGTTGAATGATGGGAAGATACATCGCGATGACCAGACCGCCGACGAGCACGCCGAGCACCATGATGACAAGCGGCTCGCACAGGCTGGCCAGCGTGCCGATCTTTTCGTCGACCTGCCGGTCGCAGAGCGACGCGACGTCGATCAGCATCGCGTCCAGCGCACCCGATTCCTCCGCGACGGCGACGGGTTGAACGATTTCCGGCGGAAAGCAGCGCGCCGTCTGCATGGCCGCGGCGAGGCGTTCCCCGCGCCGAAGCCGGACCGCGATGTCACCGGTCGCGCGATCGACGTAGGCGTTGCCAGTAGCGTGCGTCAGGGAATCGAATGCATCCGATAACGGCGTGCCGGCCGAGAGCAGCGTGCCGAGCGCGCGGCTCCAGCGAGCTGAGCAGAGCGTTGTCAGTAGCGGCCCGGCGATTGGCAGCTTCAGCGTCAGGCGTGCAAAGGAAACGCGCGCCTTGTCCGAGCGGCGTAAGACGTGTGCCGCGCCGACGCACGCCGTGATGGCGCATGCGAGCGCGGGCACGCTCCAGCGCGCAGCGGCGGACGAAAGCGCGATCACGAACTGCGTTGGCGCGGGCAGCTTCGCGCCGAAACCGTCGAAGATCTGCTGGAACGTCGGCACGACCCACACAAGCAGTGCCGCGGTAATGGCAAGCGCGAGCAGCAGGATCGCGACCGGATAGGTGAGCGCCGCTCTAACTTTTGCCCGTTGCGCGGCGGTACGCTCGCGGTCGCCGGCGATGCGCGCGAGGACCGAAGCGAGTGCGCCGGTCGCCTCGCCGACTCCGACGAGCTGACAGTACAACGCACCGAACTGCGCGGGATGCCGCTCAAGCGCGGCGGAGAAACGCAGGCCGGCGGTGATATCGCGGGCCAGTGCGCCGACGATGCGCGGCATGCCCTCCCGACCGCGCCGCGCCGGCGATTGCGCCAGCAGATCGAGCGCGGGGGCAAGGGGCAGCCCCGCGCGCAGGAGGCTTGCAAGTTGCCGGGTAAACAACGTGACCTCGGCGGCGCGCGCTTTCGGGCGTGATGCCTGTCCGCGCGCCTCGAGTTCGTAGACGAACAGGCTGTCGCGCTTGAGCAATGCGCGCGCGATGACCGGATCCGGCGCGATCAATGTGCCGCGACGGCGGGCGCCGCTCGAATCGACGGCGCGCCACGCGAAGCGCATGTCGGGTGACGAAGCGTGCAACGAAGGCCGGGCCATGGTCATGCAACCTCCGTTGCGGCCAGCGCTTCGGCCAGACTCGTCGTGCCGTCCCGCACCCGGGCCAGCGCCGCCTCGCGGAGCGAGCCGACGCGTTCGGCCTGGGCCTGTTTCGCAATCGCAAGCGTGCCTGCCCGCGCGACGATCAATTCGCGCGTGGCGTCCGAAACCGGCATCACCTGATGCACGCCGATGCGTCCGACATAGCCCACGCCGTGGCACGCGGGGCAGCCTTTTGCTGCATACGGCTCCCAACCGTCGAGTTGCGCGTCGGAGAAGCCGGCCGCGCGAAGCGCGGCGGCTGATTCATTCGCCGGTACACGACATGCCACACACAGCCGCCTTACAAGACGCTGTGCTGTTACCACGCGCAACGCTGCCGCGAGGTTGTATGGCGCGACACCGATGTCGATCAGTCGGGCAACAGCGGCCGGTGCGTCGTTTGTATGCAGCGTCGAGAGCACAAGGTGTCCGGTTTGCGCGGCCTTGACAGCGACGTCAGCCGTTTCCTCGTCACGAATTTCGCCGACCATGATGACGTCCGGATCCTGGCGAAGGAACGCACGCAGGGCGACGGCGAACGTGAGTCCGGCCTTTTCGCGGATACTGACCTGGTTGACACCAGCTATCTGGATTTCCGACGGGTCTTCGACCGAGCACACATTGCGCGATTCAGCGTTCAGCATTTGCAGGAAGCAGTACAGCGAGAGCGTCTTGCCGCTGCCGGTCGGCCCGGTGACGAGCATCAGCCCATGCGGCGCACGAATCGCGGCTTCCACGGCATCTCGCTGAAGGTGGTCGAGCCCGAGCGCGTCGAGCGAAAGCTGTGCCGGTAGCGCTTCGAGACGCCGCAGCACGAGCTTTTCGCCGTGCAGCGTGGGCAGTGAGTTGACGCGGTAGTCCTCCGTGCGCCCGGCCGCTGCGGCGAGCCGCAGACGACCGTCCTGCGGGATGCGCCGCTCGGCAATGTCCATTCGGGCGAGTACCTTCACACGGGTGATGAACGCGTCGCGCAGATGCGCGGGCGGACGCGCGATCTCATGCAGCACGCCATCGACGCGCAGACGGATGCGCCAGTCATGTTCACCGGGCTCGATATGCAGATCGGATGCGTTCCGGTTTGCGGCTTCAACCAGCGTATCGGTGAGTAGTCGCACCGCAGGCGTGGTGTCGGAGTCCGGATCGACGGGAACATCCGCGTCGTGGCGCAGACGCATCGAGGTCTGCGTTGTGCCGACGCCACTGAACACGCGCGACGCAGACGGCGTGACCATGCGAGGCGCGGACTGACCATGAACCGGCGCAGCGTCGTCATCGTGGCCGGCGGTGCGCAGCGCTGCGGAAGGCGTGGCGTGTGAAGTGAGAGGGTGCATCGAAATCCGGCCTGAGGCCGCCTGCGGAACGCGATAACTTCATCATCGTTGCAGCCGGTCTTGCGCACCACTCGGCCGGATGGCTAGTCTCGAGCGGCCTTCTTGAGTTTCGTGCCCGTGCGGGCAGGCGGACGGAAGATCTTGACCGTGCGAATCGCCTGATCGTCGCTTCGCAACACTTCCAGTTTTACCTCGTCGATGCGAACGCATACGTCGCCTTCGGGGATCTCTTCGAGCATTTCGAGGATCAGGCCGTTGAGCGTTTTCGGTCCGTCAGTGGGCAGTGCGAGTTGCAGCCAGCGGTTCAGTTCCCGCAGCGGCATGCCGCCGGTGACGATGCATTCGCCGTTGTCGTCCCAGCCGCCGCGTGAACTGGCGCTTCGCGGAATGGAGGTCGTGAATTCACCGATCAGCTCTTCGATGATGTCTTCGGGCGTCACGAGGCCTTCGAGCTCGCCGTATTCGTTGACGACGAGTGCCGTGCGCTGGCGACTCTCCTGAAAATATTGAAGCTGCTGGAACACCGGCGTGCCGGTTGGCACGAAGTACGGCTCCGCGAGCAGTTCGCGCAGCGTCTCGCGTTCCAGTTCCTGGTTGTGGAGCGCGGAGAGCGTTTTTCTGACATGCAGCACCCCAAGCACCCGGTCGATATCGCCTTGATACACGATCAGCTTGTTGTGATAGCAGGTTTCGAGCTGATGCAGGATCTGGTCGAACGGTGCATCGAAGTCGAGCGCTTCGATCCGGCGACGCGGAATCATCACGTCATCGACGGAAATGTTTTCGAGGTCGAACAGGTTGAGCAGGATGCTGCGGTGCTTGGTCGGCATGAAACTGCCGGATTCGAGCACGATGGCACGCAGTTCCTCCGTGGATAGACGCTGGTCGCGTCCGCCTTTGGTATTGATGTGCAACAGGCCCAGGATGCCGTTCGCAAAGAGATTGACGAACCACACCAGCGGCCGCGCGACGCGCATCATCGGCGCGATCAGCAGGCTTGCGGGCAGCGCGATTTTTTCCGGAAACGTCGCGCCGACAATCTTCGGCGTGATTTCGGCGAATACGATGATCAGAAACGCGACGATGCCGGTTGCAACCGACAGCACCACATTGTCATGCCCGAACGTGTGCAGCGCGATGGACGTCGTCAGTACGGGAATAATCGTGTTCAGCAGGTTGTTGCCGATCAGGATCACGCTCAGCAGCTGGTCCGTATGCGTGAGCAGCATTTGCGTGGTTTTCGCGCCCAGTGTGCCCTGTGTGGCGAGATGCTTCAACCGGTGACGGTTCAGCGCCATCATCGCCGTTTCGGAAATGGAAAAGAAACTGGAGCAGATGAGCAGTACAAAGACGGCGCTGATTTGCGCCCATAAGGGAATTTGGTCCACGCGTCGCGAAGTAGAGGAAAAAAGGGGGATGGAGGGAAATATAGCAGAGGGTGCCGCCGATGCCCGCCTGGCCGGATGGCATAAGATCCGTGCATTCGGGGCTGGGAACCTGCAGGCGAAAAAAAACCGCGCATTTGCGCGGTTTTTTCAGATTCTGGTCGGGGTGAGAGGATTCGAACCTCCGGCCTCTACGTCCCGAACGTAGCGCTCTACCAGGCTAAGCTACACCCCGAATTGGCCTTACTTGGACTATTACTGCTTTTCAGTCTCGTTCAAGACTGTCTTGCCGTCGAGTAAGAACATAATTCTAGCAGGCTTTCTTTGTAAATGGAATCCGGGAACGAAGAAATTGCCGCTGCGGCCGCCTGCGCCTCCTGCCTGGCGCACTCGAGCGTGTGATCCAGTGCGCCTGAGCGCGTGATCGCCTCGAAAATGGTCTCGAAACGATCGGTGCCGCCCTGCTCGATGGCTTCGCGTGCGAGCGCCGACTGTTCGGGCGTGCCGCGCTCGATCAGATAGATGAGCGGCAGCGTCGGCTTTCCCTCGCGCAGATCGTCGCCGGCGTTCTTGCCCATCGATTCCGCGGTGCCCGTGTAGTCGAGCCAGTCGTCCATGATCTGAAAAGCCGTGCCGATACGGCGACCGAATTCCGCCGCTGCCGATTCGATCGTCGCATCCGCGCCAGCGAGCACTGCGCCCAGCTGTGCGGCCGCCTCGAAGAGCTTCGCTGTTTTGTAGCGGATCACCTGCATGTAGCGGGCTTCGTCGACGTCGGCGTCGTGCATGTTCAGAAGCTGCAGGACCTCACCTTCGGAGATGATGTTCGTCGCCTCGGAAAGGATCTCCATCACGCGCATCTTGCCGACGCCCACCATCATCTGGAACGAGCGCGAATACAGGAAATCGCCGACCAGCACGCTCGCCGCGTTGCCGAATAGCGCATTCGCGGTCTGCCGGCCGCGGCGCAGGTCCGATTCGTCGACCACGTCGTCATGCAGCAGGGTGGCCGTATGGATGAACTCCACGACCGCCGCCAGTTCGTGCCGGTACCCCGTGGTTTCGCCCAGCGCGCCGGCCACGAGCAGCAGCAGCGCCGGACGCAGGCGCTTCCCGCCGGCACTGATGATGTACTCGGAGATCTGGTTGATCAGCATTACCTCCGACGCCAGACGATGCCGGATAACGCGATTCACCTGCTGCATGTCTTCGGCGATCGGAGCGAGGAGGCTGGCGGCGTTGGGGGAGGGGGTGGCAGTCGACGACATGATGGCGAAAAGGGGTAGTGCCGCGAATTATAAGGCGAATCGCGGCTATTCCGCGCCGCAGCCTGCGAGATCGCTGCAGGAATGGCCATCCGGCCAGGGCCGGCGGCCTTCCCGCAGGATGTCAACTGCTTTTGACCGCGCAGCTAACTCTATGTATAATCACGGGTTTCCGCGCGTGGTGCGTGGGGAAAATGAATACAGAGTGAGGTTCTCAATGTACGCGGTCATAAAAACCGGCGGCAAGCAGTATAAGGTTGCTGTCGGCGAAAAACTTAAAGTAGAACAGATACCGGCAGACATTGACGCTGAAATCACGCTCGACCAGGTTCTCGCAGTGGGCGAAGGCGAATCGATTAAGTTCGGTACGCCGCTGGTCAGTGGGGCTTCCGTCAAGGCTACCGTCGTATCTCAAGGTCGTCACGCAAAAGTGACCATCTTCAAGATGCGTCGCCGGAAGCACTACCAGAAGCATGGCGGCCACCGCCAGAACTACACCGAACTGCGCATCGACGCGATCAACGCGTAAGCGCAACGGTCAAGGAGCTAACAAATGGCACACAAAAAGGCAGGCGGATCGTCCCGGAACGGCCGCGACTCCGAGTCGAAACGACTTGGCGTGAAAGTGTACGGCGGTCAGGCGATCAACGCTGGTGGCATCATCGTGCGTCAACGCGGCACGCGTATGCACCCGGGTGAAAACGTCGGCATCGGCAAGGATCACACCCTGTTCGCGCTGACGGACGGCCACGTCAAGTTCACGACGAAAGGCGCCGACAGGAAGCATCTGGTCAACGTAGTCCCGGCAGCAGCCTGAGTTTATTCAGGCACGGGCTTCAGGACCGGAACAAAGGCCCCGCGAAGTTAGCGGGGCTTTTTTTATTGCCGCGTGCGCAAGTATTGGCCATCCGGACGATTGGTCAACGCGCGACAGTCGCGGCAAAATGGCATTAAACACGGGACGGAGTGACTCATGAAGTTCATTGACGAAGCGAGGATTGAAGTCATCGCCGGCGACGGAGGGGATGGCAGCGCGTCGATGCGCCGCGAGAAGTTTGTCCCATTCGGTGGCCCGGACGGTGGCGACGGTGGCCGTGGCGGTAGCGTGTATGCAGTTGCGGACCGCAACATCAACACGCTGATCGACTACCGCTACGCAAAGAAGCACCAGGCGCGCAACGGCGAAAACGGCCGTGGAGCAGACTGCTACGGCAAGGGCGGCGACGATATTACGTTGCGCATGCCGGTCGGCACGACGATTCTCGATATGGAAACGGGCGAGCTGATCGCCGACCTCACCGAACACAACCAGTCGGTTCAGATCGCCGCCGGCGGTTCGGGCGGGCTGGGCAACCTCCATTTCAAGTCGAGCACGAACCGTGCGCCGCGTCAGAAGACAGACGGCAAGCCCGGCGAGCGTCGCATGGTGCGTCTGGAATTGAAGGTGCTGGCGGACGTCGGTCTGCTCGGCATGCCGAACGCCGGCAAGTCGACGTTTATCTCGTCGGTGTCGAATGCGAAGCCGAAGATCGCCGACTATCCATTCACGACGCTGGCGCCGAATCTGGGTGTCGTGCGTGTCGGACCAAGCCGCAGCTTTGTCATTGCCGATATTCCCGGCCTGATCGAAGGCGCAGCGGAAGGCGCGGGCCTCGGCCATCAGTTCCTGCGACATCTGCAACGCACGGGGCTGTTGCTCCATATCGTCGACCTCGCACCGTTTGACGACGCAGTCGATCCCGTTGTCGACGCGCGGGCGATTGTCAACGAGCTCCGCAAATACGATGAGTTGCTCTACGACAAGCCGCGCTGGCTCGTGCTGAACAAGCTCGACATGGTGCCGGACGAGGAGCGCGCGGAGCGGGTCGCCGATTTCCTGAAGCGCTACGAATGGAGTGGCCCGGTCTACGAAATTTCGGCGCTCACCGGTCAGGGTTGCGAGAGTCTGATTTACGCCATCTACGACCACATCGCGGCGCACTCCGACGCCCAGCGCGCTGCGGAGGCCGAAGATCTGGCCGCCGACGTCCGTTTCCGTGAAAAGCCGGAGGGTGAAGGCGGCGCCGAATCCGTCCAGCCGCAGGAATAACCGCCCGTCGCTTCAAGGCCTGCACACTCCATGAGATCGGGCGTGCAGGCAGGTATCACGCATTCTCTTGGGAGATCGCGCACAATGCGTTCCGTCATCGCCGATTCCAGGCGCCTGGTAGTGAAAGTCGGTTCGAGTCTCGTTACAAACGACGGACGTGGGCTCGATCATGCAGCGATCGGCCGTTGGGCGGCCCAGATTGCAGCATTGCGGGAGCAGGGCAAGGAAGTTGTCCTCGTCAGTTCGGGCGCGATCGCCGAGGGTATGCAGCGGCTCGGCTGGACGAAGCGCCCGCGCGAGATCGACGAATTGCAGGCGGCTGCGGCGGTCGGTCAAATGGGGCTCGCGCAGGTGTACGAAAGCCGTTTTGCCGAGCACGCGATTCGCACTGCGCAGATTTTGCTCACGCATGCCGATCTGGCCGATCGCGAACGCTATCTGAACGCGCGCTCGACGTTGCTGACGCTCCTTCGGCTTGGCGTCGTGCCGATCATCAACGAGAACGACACGGTCATCACCGACGAAATCAAGTTTGGCGATAACGACACGCTAGGCGCGCTGGTCGCGAACCTCATCGAAGGCGATGCGCTGGTGATCCTGACCGACCAGCAGGGCCTTTACACGGCGGATCCACGTAAGGATCCGGCGGCAAAACTCGTCGAGCAGGCCGACGCCGGTGCGCCGGAACTCGAGGCCATGGCGGGCGGCGCGGGTTCGAGTATTGGCCGCGGCGGTATGCTGACCAAGATTCTTGCCGCGAAGCGCGCGTCGCACAGCGGCGCGAACACGATCATCGCGAGCGGACGCGAACCGGACGTTCTCGTGCGGCTCGCTTCGGGCGAGGCAATCGGCACGCAGTTGGTCGCGCGTACGGCGCGAATCGCCGCGCGCAAACAGTGGATGGCGGACCATTTGCAGGTTCGCGGTCACGTCGTCATCGACGATGGTGCAGTCGAGAAGCTGACCGCAGGTGGCAAGAGCCTTCTGCCGATTGGCGTCGTGGGCGTGCAGGGCGTGTTTGCGCGCGGTGAGGTCATCGCGTGTCTGAACGCCACGGGTCGCGAGGTTGCGCGAGGCCTGACTAACTACAGCAGCACGGAAGCAAAGCTGATCCAGCGACGTACCAGCACCGATATCGAGTCGGTGCTCGGATACATGCTCGAACCGGAGTTGATCCACCGGGACAACCTGGTGCTGGTTTAACGGGTTGTCCGAAGGGCGCCGAAACAAACGCACCTGATCGCGAACAGGCCAGGCGTGGCGCGTCCTTTCCGGCGCTCACGCATGAGCGTGAACCGGATCGCCTTGTTCGCCAGGGACATTTTGCCCACGCGGAAAAAAAGCCGATCCCATTTCCGGGAAAGGCTTTTTCATTCATCTCCAGCTCACTATCCCGACACACGCAGCAATGTCAGTCAGCCCGGCATTTAACCGTCGGCGCACGGTTCTCAACCATCGAACATCACACCAAAGCGCTAATTGACGCTTACCGGATCAGCGTGCTCTGCGTCCGGTGAAACTGGACGTTTTCGACGATCCGTTTCGCGTTAGCGAGCGGGATCTTGTTCGCGCAGAAATAATCCTGATAGAGCGACGCGTGATAGGCATTCAGCTCGCCGTTTTCGATGCGGGTGAACGCGTTGGCAACGGTGCGGTCCCAGGCATTGTGGTCAGCGTCGAGACCCGCATACAGACGCCATTCGTAGGTGTCGCAGCGGATGCCTTCGTAATTCACGTTACGCGCGCCGGTCGGGCTCGTGATCACAACGGTATATCGCACGACTCCGTCGGAGCCCACGCTCACCGACTTCGAGTCCAGGAAAAACTTCAGCGGCGTATTCTGCGACACGTCGAACGGCAGCAGATTGGCTTGTTGCGGCAGCGGCGGCAATTCGTCGACCTTGTTTTCAACCCAGTTGGCCGGCTGGTCGAGCAGGTACTTAAACGCGCTGTCGTCCTTGTTGGAAGGCGTGCTCGAGCAGCCAGCCAGCAAGGCACCCGTGGCGAGACACGCCACGGCGAAAACAGAAGCTTTCAATATGATTTCCTCGAAACGCCGGCGCAGTATTTACAATGCCGCGCCGGCAAGATGCGGCTTGAACAGCCGCACAGGGTTCAATCGCGCACGAACGTCGACGAACGGCTAACGGAGGCTTCGACATCTCCGCAGTCCGTTTCGATCGTCGTGCGAATCGACGTCTCGACCGTCATCAGGGACCCTGACGATTCCAGCGATGCGCTTTCCGCCGCCATCGTGCTGACCACCCGGGGATAACGCGGCCCATGATGCCCGGCCGGTTTCTCTCCACGCGGCGCCGTACGACGCAGAAAACGCGATAGCTCCGTCAACGCCAACTGATACACATCCCGCTTGAACTCGATCACACAGTCGAGAGGCACCCAGTACTCGTTCCAGCGCCAGGCATCGAACTCCGGATGATCGCAGGCACGCAGGCAAATATCGCAATCGCGCCCCACCATCCGAAGCAGAAACCAGATCTGCTTCTGGCCGCGGTAATGACCACGGACTTCACGCTTGATGAACTTGTCCGGCACCTCGTAACGCAACCAGTCGCGCGTGCGGCCGATAATCTTGACATGTTCCGGAAGCAGGCCGGTTTCTTCGTGTAACTCCCGATACATCGCTTGCACAGGGGTTTCACCATACTTGATGCCCCCTTGCGGAAACTGCCAGGAATGTTCACGGAGCCGCTTGCCCCAAAACACCTCGTTGTGCGCGTTCAAGAGGATGATGCCGACGTTCGGGCGAAAGCCTTCACGATCCAGCATACAACCACCTTCGAATCCTTTAAAATTGCTTTGATTATAAACAGATAACGGACCTGACGCACCGGATCGCACCAGAATGGAACGATTCGCCGCAAAAGGGCGTCGTCGAGTAGTCTTCCGGATCAGACCCTGTGGATCGGCCCGGCCAGATCAGGCCTGACCGCCGCGCAAGCCGCCGTCGTGCCCGCTGACGGTCGCAATGAAGGTCGCAAAGGGTCCGCGAATCCCCGTTTTATCTTTTTGGACGGCTCGGATTGTGCCGCCGCTTTTGGAAAATTCTGAATGAAAGCCTCCCGTTTCTTTATCGGCACCCTGAAGGAAGCTCCCGCTGACGCAGAAATCGTCAGCCACAAGTTGATGGTGCGCGCCGGCATGATTCGTCGCGTCGCTGGCGGCATTTACAACTACCTGCCGATCGGTCTGCGTTCGATCCGCAAGGTTGAATCGATCGTGCGCGAGGAGATGAACCGGGCGGGCGCCATCGAGTTGCTGATGCCGGCCGTGCAGCCGGCCGAACTGTGGCAGGAATCGGGCCGCTGGGAAAAATACGGCCCCGAGCTGCTCCGCTTCAAGGATCGCAAGCAGAACGATTTCGTGATGGGTCCGACGCACGAGGAAGTCGTCACCGACATCGCGCGCAACCAGATCAAGAGCTACCGCCAGTTGCCGGTCAACTTCTATCAGGTCCAGACGAAGTTCCGCGACGAAATCCGTCCGCGCTTCGGCGTGATGCGTGGTCGCGAATTCATCATGAAGGACGCGTACTCGTTCGACAAGAACATGGACGGCCTGCGCGAGTCGTATCGCAAGATGTACGACGCTTACGTGCGCATTTTCACGCGCCTCGGTCTCGAATTCCGTGCGGTCGCGGCGGACAACGGTTCGATCGGCGGCAGCGGTTCGCACGAATTCCACGTGATCGCCGAAACCGGTGAGGACGCGATCGCCTATTGCCCGACGTCGGATTTTGCCGCGAACGTCGAAGCGGCCGATGCGCTGCCGCTGATCGCACAACGCGCCGCGCCCACCGGGCCCATGACGAAGACTTCGACGCCGGGCAAGGCGAAGTGCGAGTCGGTCGCCGAATTCCTCGACATCCCGCTGCAACGCACGATCAAGTCGATTGTCCTCGCGACCGAAAACGAAGGCGCCGAACCGACGCTGTGGCTCCTCATGCTGCGCGGCGACCACGAGATGAACGAGATCAAGGTCAACAAGATCCCGGGTCTCGGCGAGTTCCGTTTCGCGACGGAAGCGGAGATCGTCGAATGGTTCGGCACGCCGCCGGGCTACCTCGGCCCGATCGGCACGAAGAAGCCGGTCAAGGTGATCGCGGACACGACGGTCGCGAACATGAGCGATTTCGTCGTCGGTTCGAACGAAGTCGACTTCCACACGACGGGCGTGAACTGGGGCCGCGATCTGCCGGAGCCGGTCGTCGCCGATATCCGCAATGTGCAGAAGGGCGATCCCTCGCCGGATGGCAAGGGCGTGCTCGACATCTGCCGCGGCATTGAAGTCGGCCACGTGTTCCAGCTCGGCAAGAAGTATTCGGAAGCGATGAACGCGACGTTCCTCGACGAAAACGGCAAGCCGCAGAACATGGAAATGGGCTGCTACGGCATCGGCATCACGCGCATTCTCGGCGCCGCCATCGAACAGAATTTCGACGACAGGGGCATCATCTGGCCGGAATCGATTGCGCCGTTCGAAATTGTGCTGTGTCCGATGGGTTACGACCGCAGCGATGCCGTGCGTGAACATGCCGATCGCCTGTATGCGGAACTGGTCGCGGCGGGCGTCGATGTGATTCTCGACGATCGCGGCGAGCGCCCCGGCGTGATGTTCGCCGACTGGGAGCTGATCGGCGTGCCGCACCGGCTGGTGATCGGCGATCGCGGCCTGAAGGAAGGTAAGGTCGAATATCAGGGCCGTCGTGACACGGAAGCGACGCTGCTGCCGGCGGAAAGCGCCGCGGCCACGGTGACGGAGAAGATTCGCGCAGCGCTGGCCGGCTAACCGGAGCGGGCGGTGGAGTACAACTTCCTGTCCGCCACGGTTCTGCTGATCCTGATCACGGACCCGCTCGGCAACATTCCGCTTTTCATCGGTTGCCTGCGGGGCGTCGCGCCGCATCGGCGGATCGCGGTCATCCTGCGCGAAATCGCGATCGCTTTCGTGATCCTGCTGGTGTTCATGGTCGTCGGCGACCGCTTTTTGCGCATGATGAGTCTCACCGACCTCTCATTGCGGATCGGCGGTGGAATCGTGCTGTTCCTGATCGCGCTGCGGATGATCTTTCCGCATCCGGACGGCCCGTTCGGCGGCGATGCGCGCGGCGGCGAACCGCTGATCGTGCCGCTCGCGATTCCCGCGCTGGCCGGTCCCTCCGCGCTTGCGACGGTAATGCTGCTGACGTCGCAGGCGCCCGGCAAGATGGCCGAGTGGATTGGCGCGCTGACTGTCACGATGATCGTGTGCGCAATCGTGCTGGTGCTGGCCGAGCGCATTCAGGCCTGGCTCGGCGAGCGCACCGTGATGGCGTTCGAGCGGCTGATGGGTCTCGTGCTGGTCGCGATTTCGGTGGAGATGATACTCGCGGGGATCCGCGCGTTCGTGCATCAGCTTTGACGCCGGCAGCAACTGACATCACACAATGAAAAAGCGGCCCGCAAGCCGCTTTTTCATTGTGAAGCGCCGATTCCCAGGAAGGAGGGAATTCAGACGTCTTCGGTCAACGCCCGGATGGTGGGCAGATTGCGCCAGTAACCTTTCGCGTCCATTCCGCAGCCGAACACATAGCGGTCCGGCACTTCGAAGCCGCAGAAGTCCGGGTGCAGCGGCTTCGCCTTCGGGATGATCTTCTCGCACAGCACCGCGCTCAGGAAGCGCTTTGCGCCCATCGCGAGAATGCGGTCGCGGATCGCGGCCATCGTCTCACCTTCGTCGAGGATGTCGTCGAGCACGAGCACGACGCGGTCCTTGACCGACTCCGCCGGCGCAACGCGCCATTGCATCTCGCTGCCGCCTTTGGTCGTGTTGCGATAGCGGGTGAGGTGGATATAGTCGAACTCGAGCGGGAAGTCGAGGTGCGGCAGCAGCATGCCGGTGAACACCGCGGCGCCACCCATCACCGAAAGGACGAGCGGGAATTCCTCGCTTATTTCCGCGCGGATGGCGTTCGCCATGCCACCGATCGACGCGTTGACGTCGCTGGCCGAAACGATTTCTTCGGAGTGGCTGAAAATGTGGAGCGCTTCTTCGCGGTTCATGACGCCTGGCGAGCGGTGACTGTATACATAGTGTGAGAGAGAACAGCGGCGGCTGCAATCAGGACAACAATCGGGACGATCAGCGCATGCCCGGCATCATGCCTTTCATGCCGCGCATCATCTTCTGCAGGTTGCCGCCCTTCAGCTTCTTCATCATCGTGCGCATCTGGTCGTACTGGTTTAGCATGCGGTTGACTTCCTGCACCTGCACGCCCGCGCCCGCCGCGATGCGGCGCTTGCGCGTCGCCTTGATCAGCTCGGGCTTCGCGCGCTCTTTCGGCGTCATCGAGTTGATGATGCCTTCCATGCGACGCATCTGCTTCTCGGCCTGGCCCATGTCGGCACCGGACGCTGCCTGCTGGAACTGTGCGGGCAGCTTGTCCATGAGCGTGGAGAGGCCACCCATGTTCTTCATCTGCGAAAGCTGCGCGCGGAAATCGTTGAGATCGAAGTCGCCGCCTTTCTTGACCTTGTCGGCGAGCTTCTGCGCCGCCTGAACGTCGACGCCGCGTTGCGCTTCCTCGACGAGCGCGAGAATGTCGCCCATGCCGAGAATCCGGTTCGCCATGCGATCCGGATAAAAGATTTCGAGGCCGTCGAGCTTTTCGGCGACGCCGACGAACTTGATCGGCTTGCCCGTCACGTGACGCACCGACAGCGCCGCACCGCCGCGCGAGTCGCCGTCGAGCTTCGTGAGCACGACGCCGGTGAGCGGCAGCGCGTCGTTGAACGCCTTCGCGGTGTTCACGGCATCCTGGCCGAGCATCGCGTCGACGACGAACAGCGTTTCCGCCGGCTTCAATGTAGCGTGCAGCGCGGTGATTTCCTGCATCATCGCTTCGTCGATACCGAGACGGCCGGCCGTGTCGACGATCAGCACATCGTGATAGTGGCGCTTCGCCCAGTCGACGGCGGCGCGCGCGATGTCGACCGGCTTCTGGTCGGGCTCCGACGGGAAGAAATCCGCGCCGACCTGTTCCGTCACCGTCTTCAGCTGCGCGATGGCGGCGGGGCGGTAGACGTCGCAGGAAACGGTGAGGACCTTCTTCTTGTACTTCTCGCGCAGCAATTTGGCGAGCTTGCCGACAGTGGTTGTCTTACCGGCGCCTTGCAGGCCGGCCATCAGGATGACGGCGGGCGGCGTGACGGCGAGATTCAGCTCGACCGCCTTGCCTTCGTAGTCGCCGCCGATGATCGCGGTCAGTTCGCGCTGCACCACGCCGACGAGCGCCTGACCGGGCGACAGGCTGCTGATCACCTCTTCGCCGAGCGCCTTTTCCTTCACCTTCGAGATGAAGTCGCGCACGACGGGCAGCGCCACGTCGGCCTCCAGCAGCGCGAGACGGACTTCGCGCAGCATTTCCTGGGTGTTCGCCTCGGTGAGGCGGGCTTCGCCGCGCAGCGTCTTGACGACGCGCGCCATCCGTTGGGTCAGATTGTCGAGCATGGGGAGCGATGGGCAGTGCGGCCGTTGCGTTGCTAGGCAAGGGCCTGGTGTAAACTTCGGATATGGATATTGTACTGTATGCCCTCACTGCGCTCCTGTACGGCGGTCTCGCCGTCGCGGGCTGGCGCTCGCACCGGCACACCGCGCCGCGTCCGGTGCTGGAGAGCGTGCCGTCGATCCCGGTTCCTTCGAATGTATCGGCGGCGTCGGGCATGAGTCCGTCGGGGCGCGCGCTGCTCTTCGTCGCGCTGATCTCCCACGGCGTGTTGCTGCATACCACGATCTTTCCTCAGAACGCGATGGTGTTCGGGTTCGCGTTCGCGCTCTCGGCGATGTTCTGGCTCGGCGCTGGCATTTACTGGATCGAAAGCCTGTTCTTTCCGCTCGACGGCCTGCGCCTGCTGGTGCTGCCGCTCGCATGCGTCGCGTCGCTGCTGCCGCTCGCGTTCAACGGCGTGCACGTGCTGCCGTATTCGGCGGCGCCGCTTTTCAAGCTGCACTTCCTGATCGCGAACATCGCGTATGGGCTCTTCGCGATCGCGGCGCTGCACGCTGTCCTGATGCTGCTAGTGGAGCGCCGCCTGCACGCGATGCGCGGCGGCGAGCTGCAGCGCCAGAACGCGGCTGCCGGCAACGGCTGGCTGTCGAGCTGGCTCGATACGCTACCGCCGCTGCTCACGCTGGAAAAGCTGCTGTTCCGTCTGATCGGCGCGGGCTTCGTGCTGCTGACGCTCACGCTGATCTCAGGCATTCTCTTTAGCGAGCAGCTCGTGGACCGGCCGTTGAGGCTCGATCACAAGACCGTGTTCGCGATCCTTTCCTGGGTGATGTTCGGCGCGCTGCTTACCGCCCGCCGGGTGTCCGGCTGGCGCGGCCGTGCGGCATTGCGCTGGGTGCTGGCTTCGTTCGCGGCGTTGATGCTCGCGTATGTCGGCAGCCGTTTCGTTTTCGAGGTGCTGTTGCACCGCCCTGTGGTCTGAGCGTCATCATGCGACAAATTTTTCTGCTGATTCTCCTGTTCATCGTCGGCAACTGGCTCGTCAAGGCCGTGCGTCGCGCCGAGTCCAAGGCGTCCGCGCGCACCGGTTCGGCGTCGTCGGGGCCGGCCGCAGGCGGTGCACAGCGCGCGTCCGAAGCGCCGCAACTCGCCGAGCCGATGATCCGTTGCGCCGAGTGCGGCGTACACGCGCCGAAGAGCGATTCGGTGGTCGTCGCCGGCCAGCCGTTCTGCAGCGCCGATCACGCGCATCGCCACGCCGCGCGCCCGGCCGGGCGCGCCGCACGATGAGCGTCGACTTCGCCGTCGATGCCGACGGCTGGGTTCCCGCTGCGCGCAAACTGCCGTCGCCGAATTTCGAGGCGCGCCCCGAAGGCGCGCGGCCGACGCTCGTCGTCGTCCACAACATCAGCCTGCCGCCCGGCGAATTCGGCGGCACGGCGATCACCGAACTCTTCCAGAACCGCCTCGACTGCGACGCGCATCCGTATTACGACGCGCATCTGCGCGGTGTGAAGGTGTCGGCGCATTTCGTGATCCGTCGCGACGGCGTGCTCGAGCAATATGTATCGTGCGACGCGCGCGCATGGCACGCGGGTGTGTCGAACTTCTTCGGCCGTGAGCGCTGCAACGACTTTTCGATCGGCATCGAACTGGAAGGCAGCGACGCCAGCGCGTTCGAGCTGCCGCAATACGAGACGCTAGGCGCGCTCGTGAAGGCGCTCGCCGCGCACTATCCGGTCGAAGCGCTCGCGGGTCACGCCGACATCGCGCCTGGCCGCAAGACCGATCCCGGTCCTCACTTCGAGTGGCAACGCCTTCAACACGACTGCGCATTGCCCGCTCGGTATTTCCCCTATCTCTCTCCCGCCGCCGCATCGTAAAGCCGTCACGCGGGCTGCCTCGATGCGTCGCAAATCGTTGCAGCGCCTTGCTTTCCGCGCGGTCCCACCCGGCCTGGCGATATGAAAAGTCAAGCGCCGAACGGCAAATAAAATAATTTGAGATGCCGGGAAGTTCCACTATACTTTGTGTAAGGAATCGATTTCCGAACTAGATGTTGTGGTGATCTGGCGGCGCCCCGCTTCACGCGCAAGGCGCCGCATGCATTCCAGGCGTTGAAAAAACATTCGACTGGTGTGGACCGATGAGAGCGGCCGCACCGGCAACTTCGGGGAAAGGGCACAGCCAGTGATCGCGACTCGCATGATGAAGACTATTGTCCCGTCCGCCGCGTCGCATCCGGTCAGCAGACCTCGCCGGCCCACTCTCCGCACCCTTACGCTCGCGCCGGTTGTATCCACGTCGCGGCGATCGTACTAATCCGCGGTTACCTCCGCACCATTCCAGACCAGGAGCTTTGCACATGCAAACGACCGACAACGTGACGACCCGGTATGAGGGCTCACCCACTGGCCAACCGTTCGGTGGACAGGCACAGGCAGGCCAGGCGCTCGCGCCGCAGGCCACCTTCGCCGACTACAAGGTGATCCGCCGTAACGGCAGCGTCGTGTCGTTCGAGCCTTCGAAGATCGCGATCGCGGTCACGAAAGCGTTCCTCGCCGTCAACGGTGGCCAGGGCGCGGCGTCGGCGCGTGTGCGCGAGCTGGTTGAGCAGCTCACGCAGAGCGTGGTGCGCGCGCTGCTGCGCAGCCGTCCGAACGGCGGTACGTTCCATATCGAAGACATCCAGGACCAGGTCGAACTCGCGCTGATGCGCGGCGGCGAGCACAACGTCGCGCGCGCCTACGTGCTGTATCGCGAGAAGCGCACGCAGGAGCGCACGCAGGAGCCGGAAGCGGCAGCAGGCTCGTCGGGCCTGAATGTGGTCGACGGCGGCGTGACGCGTCCACTGGACATGGCTGCACTGCGCGGCATCATCGAATCCGCCTGCGCGAACCTGGGCGACGCCGTGAGCGCCGGGCCGATCGTCGCGGAGACGGTGAAAAATCTGTACGACGGCGTGCCGATGAGCCAGGTCTACGACTCGGCCATCCTCGCCGCACGCACGATGATCGAAAAGGATCCGGCGTACAGCCAGGCCACGGCCCGCATCCTGCTGCACACGATCCGCCGCGAAATTCTCAGCGAAGAAGTCACGCAGGGCGAAATGGCCGACCGTTACGCCGAGTACTTCCCGCAATTCATCAAGCGCGGTGTGCAGGCCGAACTGCTCGACGACAAGCTGATGCAGTACGACCTGAAGCGTCTGGGCGCCGCGCTCGACAACAGCCGCGACCTGCAGTTCGGCTACCTCGGTCTGCAAACGCTGTATGACCGCTACTTCCTGCATCACGACGGCGTGCGTATCGAAATGCCTCAGGCATTCTTTATGCGTGTCGCGATGGGTCTCGCGCTGAACGAAGTGGACCGCGAAGCGCGTGCGATCGAGTTCTACAACGTGCTGTCGAGCTTCGACTTCATGTCGTCCACGCCGACGCTGTTCAACTCGGGCACGCGTCGCTCGCAACTGTCGTCGTGCTACCTGACGACGGTCGACGATGACCTCGACGGCATCTACGAGGCGCTGAAGGAAAACGCGCTGCTGTCGAAATTCGCCGGCGGTCTGGGTAACGACTGGACGCGCGTGCGTGCGCTCGGCTCGCACATCAAGGGCACCAACGGCAAGTCGCAGGGCGTGGTTCCCTTCCTGAAGGTGGTGAACGACACGGCGGTCGCCGTGAACCAGGGCGGCAAGCGCAAGGGCGCGGTGTGCGCCTACCTGGAATCGTGGCACCTGGACATCGAGGAATTCCTGGAGCTGCGCAAGAACACCGGCGACGACCGTCGCCGCACGCACGACATGAACACGGCGAACTGGATTCCCGACCTGTTCATGAAGCGCGTGCACGAAGGCGGCGACTGGACGCTGTTCTCGCCGTCCACCTGCCCGGACCTGCACGACAAGTTCGGCGCCGAGTTCGAAACGGCTTACATCGCGTACGAAGACAAGGTCGCGCGCGGTGAGATCAAGCTGTTCAAGAAGATTCCGGCGGCGCAACTGTGGCGCAAGATGCTCGGCATGCTGTTCGAAACCGGCCATCCGTGGATCACGTTCAAGGATCCGTGCAATATCCGTTCGCCGCAGCAGCACGTCGGCGTCGTGCATTCGTCGAATCTGTGCACGGAAATCACGCTGAACACCAGTGACACCGAAATCGCCGTCTGCAACCTCGGCTCGGTGAACCTCGTCGCCCACCTGAAGGAGCAGGCTGACGGCACGCTGGTGCTCGACCACGACAAGCTCAAGCGCACGGTCAGCGTTGCGATGCGCATGCTCGACAACGTGATCGACATCAATTACTACGCGGTCGCCAAGGCGCGTAACTCGAACCTGAAGCACCGCCCGGTCGGCATGGGCATCATGGGCTTCCAGGACTGCCTGCACCTGCTGCGCACGCCGTACGCGTCGGACGAAGCGGTCAAATTCGCCGACACGTCGATGGAAGCGGTCTGCTACTACGCGTACTACGCGTCGACGGAACTGGCGGAAGAGCGCGGCCGTTACTCGAGCTACCGCGGCTCGCTGTGGGATCGCGGCATCCTCCCGCAGGACACGCTGAAGCTGCTCGCCGAAGCCCGTGGCGGCTATGTCGAAGTCGATTCGAGCGAATCGATGGACTGGACCGAGCTGCGTTCCCGCATTGCAACGTACGGCATGCGCAACTCGAACTGCGTCGCGATCGCGCCGACGGCGACGATCTCGAACATCATCGGCGTGTCGGCCTGTATCGAACCGACGTTCCAGAACCTGTATGTGAAGTCGAACCTCTCGGGCGAATTCACGGTGGTCAACGACTACCTGGTGCGCGATCTGAAGGCGCGCGGCCTGTGGGACGAAGTGATGGTCGCCGACCTGAAGTACTTCGACGGCACGCTCTCGCGCATCGACCGCATCCCGGCCGACCTCCGCGCGATCTACGCAACGGCGTTCGAACTCGATCCGGTCTGGGTCGTCGAAGCCGCATCGCGTCGCCAGAAGTGGATCGACCAGGCGCAGTCGCTGAACATCTATATGGGGGGCGCGTCGGGCAAGAAGCTCGACGAGGTCTACAAGCTCGCATGGCTGCGCGGTCTGAAGACCACGTACTACCTCCGCACGATGGCGGCGACGCACGTCGAGAAGTCGACGGTGGCGCACGGCGCGCTGAACGCGGTGAGCTCGGGCGGCGGTGAGAGCTCGGGCGGCGCGGGCGGTGTTGGTGGCGGCGCAGCAGGTGGCTTCGGCGTGAGCGGCGGCGCTGCTTCGGGTGGTCTGCAGGCATCGGCGGCCCATGCGGCACCCGCGGCGATCGAAGTCGACGCAGCACCGGAAGCAGACGGCCCGGTGTGCATGATGCGTCCGGGCGATCCGGGCTTCGAAGAGTGCGAGGCCTGCCAGTAATCAGGCGGCGACGGCCGGTGTGAGCCGGTCGTGAAGCAAGGTGAGCGGCGGCGGATGTCACTGCCGCTCACGGAAAGATTCGATGAAGTGCGGAAGTCAGGCGGTGGTCACGCAGGTGCAGGGCAGCAGCAGCCAGGCCGCGGCAACCGTGCTTCGCGTCACACACATTGCACCGAAGCGCATCGCAACATCGTCGACGCTGATCGACGTCTGCGAGAAAACCCTGAACTTTGTACGCAGCGCGTAGCCAGACAGACAAGGCTTCGCGTTAACGCGAAGCCAGGCGACACAGATTAGAAGCGCCTCGATGATCATCCCGATCGTTGGTTCGATGTTCAGTTTGAGATCGGCGTGCGGTCTCTTCGAAGTAACTTCCAGGTCGCTGCAAGCGACATCGAAGCGACGTTCAGGCGACATCAAAACGAGGTGCTTTCGATGAAGCGAAGACCTTCAGCATCACATGCTTCGATCGCTTCACACGAAGCGACAGACACGCTCTGTTGAACAAAGTGTTGTATGCAGGTCGCAACGTGAATCGAAAACAGGATTTTTCGTGAGCGAAGTCTTTTATCGCTAACGAAAAGATGGTACAAACCGTTCTAAATTGATGGTGACATTATGCTCAACTGGGATGACGAGATCACTGCCGTAACTCCCGCGAGCGCTTCGCAACAGAATGCGTTGCGCAACGCTTCGGAGACGGCCGTCGGAACGCAGGCTGCATCGCGTGCCGCTCATCAGGCTCCCTCGGCTCAGGACATCTTCGCGAACGACATCGCTGTCGCTCCGTATGCTGCCTCCGCTGCCGCTCAGGCAACCGCGCCGACTGCGCGGCCAGCTTCGCCGGCTACCGCGCCGGCCGCCGCTTCGGAAGCGCGCGTGAATGTCGCCGACAAGCGCATCATCAACGGCCAGACTGACGTCAACCAGCTGGTGCCGTTCAAATACAAGTGGGCATGGGAAAAGTATCTGGCGGGTTGCGCGAACCACTGGATGCCGCAGGAAATCAACATGTCCCGCGACATCGCGCTCTGGAAAGACCCGAACGGTCTGACCGAAGACGAACGTCGCGTCGTCAAACGTAACCTCGGTTTCTTCGTGACGGCGGATTCGCTGGCCGCGAACAATATCGTGCTGGGCACCTACCGCCACATCACGGCGCCCGAATGCCGCCAGTTCCTGCTGCGCCAGGCATTCGAAGAGGCGATCCACACGCACGCTTACCAGTACATCGTCGAATCGCTCGGCCTGGACGAAGGCGAGATCTTCAATGCGTATCACGAAGTCTCCTCGATCCGCGCGAAAGACGAATTCCTCATTCCGTTCATCCACACGCTGACTGATCCGGCCTTCAAGACCGGGACGCTCGAAGCCGACCAGACGCTGCTCCGGTCGCTGATCGTGTTCGCCTGTGTGATGGAAGGCCTCTTCTTCTATGTCGGCTTCACGCAGATTCTTGCACTAGGCCGCCAGAACAAGATGACCGGCGCAGCGGAACAGTATCAATACATCCTGCGCGATGAATCGATGCACTGCAATTTCGGCATCGACCTCATCAACCAGATCAAACTCGAAAACCCGCATTTGTGGACCGCTGAGTTCCGCGCGGAAATCCGCGAAATCTTCAAGCAGGCTGTCGATCTCGAATATCGCTACGCAGAAGACACCATGCCGCGCGGGGTGCTCGGCCTGAATGCGTCGATGTTCAAGAGCTATCTGCGCTTCATCTGCAACCGTCGTTGCCAGCAGATCGGTCTCGATCCGCTGTTCCCGAACGAGGAAAACCCGTTCCCGTGGATGAGCGAGATGATCGACTTGAAGAAGGAACGCAACTTCTTCGAAACGCGGGTCATTGAATATCAGACAGGCGGCGCGCTCTCCTGGGAATAAGCCGGGAGTCGTGTCGTAGACGAAATTGATGGGGATGCTGCCGGCCGCTCACGGCCGTCGGTGGCACATAAGGTTAGGAGCAGGAACGCCTGATGCAAAGCACGCCCGGTGCGCCATGTGCCTTGATGGCCATGGCCCACGACGATGACAGGCACTTTGCGAACCCTTCAGTGGGATGGGCAAACTTCCCCCCGGAAAAAGCCGCTGGCCTTGAGGCCAGGGGTTCGATCAAGCAATTGCCGGCGTCGGAATCCGACGCCGACCAGATCTGGCGCGCGGTGCTGTATGGCACCGCGCGCCTTACCGCATTCATTAGCGTAAGCGCGCCGCACCTGCGTACGCCGATGAATAGCCCGCTTCGTAGCGCGCGCCCTGAGAAGCGTCCGCGGGAAGCGGGTTTTGACGAAGGGTGTTGTTTGAACTGACTCTCATCTGAAAACCTGAAGGAGAAAATGATGGCAACTGCAAAAAAAGCCGCCGCGAAGAAAGCCCCGGCAAAGAAAGTCGCTGCAAAGAAAGCTGCACCGGCAAAGAAAGCAGCCGTTAAGAAAGTCGCAGTGAAGAAGGTTGCAGTGAAGAAGGTTGCAGCGAAGAAAGTGGCAGTGAAGAAGGTTGCGGCGAAGAAGGCAGCGCCGGCGAAGAAAGCTGCAGCGAAGAAGGTTGCTGCCCGGAAAGTCGCTGTGAAGAAGGTTGCAGCGAAGAAGGCAGCACCGGCGAAGAAGGCCGCTGCGAAGAAAGCGCCTGCGAAGAAGGTTGCAGCGAAGAAGGTTGCCAAAAAGGCAGCACCGGCGAAGAAGGCCGCTGCGAAGAAGGCTGCGCCTGCTAAAAAGGCTGCTGCTAAAAAGGCGCCTGCGAAAAAGGCTGCTGCCAAGAAGGCTGCCCCTGCGAAGAAGGCTGCCCCTGCGAAGAAGGCTGTCTCGAAGAAGGCTGCACCTGCTCCCGCTGCGCCTGCTGCATCGAGCGCACCGGCTGCGACGGTGAAGACCGCGTTGAATCCGGCTGCAGCATGGCCGTTTCCGACTGGCAGCCGTCCGTAAGACGCTGAAGCAGTAATCAGGCGCATCGCGATGTGTCCGATGATTGGGTAGAACAGGACCCAATCACCGTCCCGTCACCAGTTTACCGGTGGCGGGATTTTTTTCGTCTGTTAGTTTTGCAGCGCCATCGACGCACGCTTTCGACGAACGAAAAAAGCGCGTGCACGGCAAGCGGCTTGCATGGGACCGGAGTAGGGCATGCGCGTGAGGTTGCCACGTCGACATCGAATCATGTCTGCGCGGCTCAGGAAGGTTTGTTCAGGGCAGGCGGATCAGTGCGTGACGCGCGTCACACCACCGCTCGAGAGCAGACGCACGCGTTCGCCTGCACGGAAGATCTCACCCGTGGCGCTCTGCGTGATCGCACGCAGGTCGCCGTTGTCGAGCCGCACGGTAATTTCGACGCCGTCGCGAACCGCCGTGCCGTTTTCTACCGCGTTGCCCGCCACCGCACCGACCAGACCGCCGACGATGCCCGTCAGTATCGACCCCGTGCCGCCGCCGATCGTGCTGCCGGCCACCGCGCCGAGCGCGCCACCGCCGATCGCACCCAGGCCGCTCGGCTGGCCGTTGTTCGTGCTGATCTTCACGGCGCGCACGCTGTCGACGGTGCCGAGGCGCACCGTTTCCTCACGTTGCGCCTGGGACGCCGTGTAGACGTCGGCCGAACTGCTGTTGTACGCGCAGCCTGTCATGACCACTGAACCTGCGATCATCATCGCGACTACCAGGCGACTCGTCGTTTTCATGCCCTTTACCCCACTTATTTACGGCAGGTCGTATCCAAATGCCTGCTTGAATCGTTCGTTGATCTCCGCACGCGAAGGCGCGTAGTTCTGCGGCCCCTGATGTTCGATCTTGAGCGCGCCCATCAGGCTCGCGAGACGGCCCGTCGTGGCCCAGCCGAGTGTGTTTTCGATGCCGTAGAGCAGGCCGCCGCGGAACGCGTCGCCGCAACCCGTCGGATCCAGCACCTGCTTCGCGGTGACGGCCGGAATCTCTTCGATCTTGCCGGCGTGGTGGATGTGCGCGCCCTGTTCGCCGCGCGTGACGATCAGCGCATCGACGCGGCTCGCGATTTCTTCGACCGACCAGCCCGTCTTGTCGCTGACGAGCGCGGCTTCGTAATCATTGACTGCCACGTAAGTGGCAAGTTCAATCATGCGCCGCAGCGAGGCGCCGTCGAAGAGCGGCAGCCCCTGGCCCGGATCGAAGATGAACGGCACGCCGGCCGCGGCGAGTTCTTCCGAGTGCTGGATCATGCCGTCGAAGCCATCTGGCGCGACGATACCGAGCGTGATGCCCTTCGCTTCGCCCGCATGGTTCACGTGCGACTGCATCATCGCGCCCGGGTGGAACGCGGTGATCTGGTTGTTTTCGAGGTCGGTCGTGATCATCGCCTGCGCGGAGTACGTGTCCGGCAGCACGCGCACGTGTTCCGTCGACAGGCCGAGGCTCGCGAAGCGGTCCATGTAGAGCTGGGCGTCGACGGCGCCCATCGTTGCCATGATGCGCGCGTCGCCGCCGAGCAGATTCAGCGAATACGCGATGTTGCCGGCGCAGCCGCCGAACTCGCGGCGCATCGTCGGCACGAGGAAGCTCACGTTCAGGATGTGAACCTGCTCCGGCAGGATGTGCTCCCGAAAGCG
The DNA here is from genome assembly GCF_907164545.1 of Paraburkholderia gardini. NCBI lineage: Bacteria > Pseudomonadati > Pseudomonadota > Betaproteobacteria > Burkholderiales > Burkholderiaceae > Paraburkholderia > Paraburkholderia gardini. The sequence continues at coordinate 62,038 of NZ_CAJQZB010000039.1, forward strand.
ACCCTCGAAGGTCATGATGTTGTCGTAGGCGAGCGAACCGCAAATGAGCGTGGCCAAGGCGAACGTTCCTGTCAATATTGTTGATGAGCGCCGCGCGGAGTCCTTGCCTGCAGCCGGGCATGAGGCCGGATGTGAAAGCGCCGCCCACATGCGCGGCGCCGCCCCCAGTGCGGCAGGGTTTTACTTCACCGCGCCCCGCGCAGCGGCGTAATTCGG
>NZ_CAJQZB010000040.1:0-60392 GCF_907164545.1 Paraburkholderia gardini
GTTACCCCGCGCGCGCGGGCGGGGCGCGCAAACAAACCCCCCCCGCCGCCCCGCAACCGGCGTTACGCCGGCCGGGTATCGCGAATGAATTGCTCGATTGCCAGCGCAGCGTCGAACAGGCGCTCGTCGTCGCCGTGTCTGGCGACGAGCTGGACGCCAAGCGGCAGTCCATGAGCGCCGAGTGCGAACGGGAGGGTGATGCACGGCAGGCCCAGCAGCGTCCAGACACGATTGAAGATCGGGCTTCCGGTGCTTCCATACTCGACGGCCTCACCCGGCGCCGCCGGTGTGACCAGAATGTCCGCGTTCGAAAAAATCGCCTCGATATCGATGCTGCGACGCGACTCGAGCGCTTTCCGGTAGTCGTCGAAGCTAACCGGATCGTCGTTCAGGAACTGGAACAGGCATTGACTCAGTCGATCCGCGAACTGCAGCCGTTCGGTGGTGAGCTCGGCGCGCATCTCGAACTTCATGATGGTGTGGTGCAGCGCATCGAGGCCGGCCGGTAACGCGGCTTCGTTCGATGCACCGATCGCCGACCCGAGGCGCAGCAGCGCGGTACGAAGTTCGGGCGAAGCCTGTGGCCAGTTTTCCGTGCGGCAGATTCCCAGAACAGGCGGCCTGGAAGGCGCCCGGTCCGTGAGCGGCCTGAGCGCGGACCAGATGGATCTGGTGGTGAAGACATCCCGTGCCATCCATCCGATGCAGTCGAGGCTTCTCGACGTCGGCTTGACGCCAGCGAGACTGAACATGCCGTGGCTGGGCTTGTATCCGACGATTCCGCAAAACGAAGCGGGGCGGATGATCGATCCGGCCGTTTGGGTTCCGGTTGCCGCTTCAACCTGAAAGTCCGCGACGGCCGCCGCGGAACCGGACGACGAGCCGCCTGGAGAGCGCCGCCGGTCGACTGGATTTCGCGTGACGGGTGGCGTCAGATACGCGTACTCCGCCGTCGCGGTCTTGCCGAATATCAGCGCGCCGGCATCCCGCAGCATGGCAACGATCGCGGCATCCGCGAACGCGACGTGATCCGCGCAGGCGGAAGAGCCGCAGCCAGTCGCGAAGCCGGCGACATCGATGATGTCCTTCACGCCAACCGACAGGCCGGCGAGCGGCTTTCCGCCTTCACTTCCCGAGGCGAGGAATTCCCGTTCGATCGCGGCGGGATCCAGCTGTGTCCATGCGCCGATTTCATCGCGCCGCTGGACTGCGCGTTCGAGGTGAGCGCGCCAACCCTGTGGGCGACCGGTCGGATACGAAGAAGAATGGGTCATCTGAAAATCGCTCGTCATGGGTTTGCCCGGAGAAACGGAGCACGGTGTGTTCCGTTCAGCAGCATCCTTGCGTAACCCGGTTAAGGCAAGTGCAACTTTGGAAAGGGTACGTTGCCTTCAGGGCAACCAGGGGACACGTTGCCTCATGGTGCCGTCGCTAACGCGATGCACAAATCCTCGACGCTCATGTTCCGTTGCATCGCGAGGGTGCGCAGTGCGGCATAGGCGCGGTTCGCGCCGCTGCTCATGCGCCCGAAAAAACGGACGACCTCCGCCATTTGTGCTTATGGTCCATACCCAAAAATGGACCGGCAAGATCAACATCTGGCAGGGCGTGTTGCTCTGGGAGCAACACTCGTACAACGCCCGTCTCCGGGCGGGTTGCACCAGCCGGCAGGCGTTTCATTTCACACGCATTCCGGCTGGTGCATTCAGACGCTATTGATTTTGCGGGAACATCGCGCGCCGGGCGTCGTCGTCCATTTCGGTCTTGAGCGTCAGGCTGCTCTTCAGCGCATTGACGCGTGCGGCGGCGGGGCGTGCCGAAATTTCATCGACGAGACGTTTCACATGTCGATAGTCGGCAAGACCTTGCTCACCGAAGATATAGGCCGCTGAATTCGCCCAGCCCCATAGCGCGATATCGGCAATCGAATACTGGTTGCCGGCAAGGTAAGGCGTGTCAGCGAGCCGTCGATCGAGTACCTGGTAATGCCGTTCGACTTCCTTGACATAGCGGTTGCGGGCATACGGAAGCGGCTCGGGCGCGTAGTGCAGGAAATGCACGGCCTGACCGGAGAACGGCGACAGACCTGTCGCAACAAGTTGAAGCCAGGACAGCGCCGCCGCGCGCCCAGCTGGCGCGGACGGCATCAGCCTGTCATGTTTCTCCGCGAGATGCAGAAGGATCGCGTGAGAATCGAAGAGTGTGATGCCGTCGTCATCGAGCGCCGGTACTTTGCCATTCGGATTGATCTTCAGGAATTCAGGTGCGTGCTGCTCTCCCTTGAAGATGTCGATGGGTTGCAGGTTATACGGCAACTGCAGTTCTTCCAGCATCAATGCGACTTTCGTGCCGTTCGGCGTCGGGTGGAAGTAAAGGGTCAACATGGGGATTCCTTCAGTTTGAATTGAGCGGATCAAAGGCAGGCATTGGCAAAGGCCGCGAGGCAGTGGGCTTTGCCTGACGCCTGTGCCTGGGAAAGTGCCGGTCTAGAATTGCTGCAGGATATATTCGCTAACCTTGGGTGCATCCGGCTTGAACAGCGTGTCGATCCGCGAGTTCAGGACGTACACCTGACCATTCTTTTTCACGGCCGCAGTGGGCATGGACTGTTCGCTTTTTTGTTTGCGGACAATCGTGGCGCTATGCCAGCCATCGGTGGAAACCAGTTCGACGGTCTGATCCACGCCCGCGTTTTGCACGACGACAAGATGGTTGCCGTCGATCAGGTTGAATCCGTCCGCGCCTTTCAACGGCGCTGACAATTTCACCGGTTCGATTTTCGACGGATCGTTGAGGTCGACACGGAACAATTCGCCCGAGTTGTAATTGCCGGTCAGCAGATAACCGTCGCGATGTATGGCGATGCCATTCAGGTTGAAGCCTTCGCCGGTTTTGAAGCGTGCGTCGCGCGCGAAGATCGACGCGTGTCCCTTTGTGTCGATGCGGTAGATCACCGGCGCGAAACTGTCGGTCACATACGCGTTACCGCGGGCGTCGAGGACCAGATCGTTGGCCAGATGCGCACCCGGATCGAGACTCGACAGATCGTAGTAGGCACGCGGTGCTCCGGTGGTGGCGTCGTAGGTCGCCACGGCCGCCAGCTTGCCGCGCGTGGCCTCACTGGTGCGTTCGCCGGCGCCCGGATCGGAGTTGGTGACCCACAGCACGTTGCGTCGGTCGTCGACCAGCAGGCCGAGCGTGGACACGAGACGGCTGTCCTTGATGAAGACCGTGTACCGGCCGTCCGGCGTGACCTTGCCAACCGTGCCGTGCCGGACCGAGCCCACCATGAAGACGTGTTGCCGCGCGGACCACGTGACGCTTTCCGGATAGGCCTGGTCGGCGGTGAACGTGATGTCGCCGGCGATCGCCAGGTTCGAGGCCAGCAAGGTCGCCGCGAGCACCGTGCCGGTCCACAGCTTCCGTGCGGTGAAATGCATGTTGCGAGTTTTCATGATCGTTTCCTTTTTCCCGGCACCATGCCGTCGATTCGATGGCGTGATTGTGCTTTTGCGGGAATTGCTAAACAATCGGCTAACATGCAAAGTCAGATTGCAATAAATGCAAAAGTGGAGCGCTGGATGCTAAAAGACCTGGAGGTGTTTGTCGCCGTTGTCGAGGCGGGCAACTTTTCCACGGCTGCGCGCGAACTCGACGTCGCGGTGTCGTCGGTGACGCGCAGGATCGACGGTCTGGAAGCCGAACTGGGGCTTCCGCTGTTTCGACGGGGAACGAGAAGGCTGGTGTTGACCGACGCCGGGCAGCACTTCCTCGGCACGGCGCGCAACGTGTTGCTGGAGTTGACCGAAGCGCGCGATTTCCTGTCCAGCAGCGATGCCGAACCACGCGGCGTGCTGACCATCGCCGCGCCGTCGGCTTTCGGACGGCGGCACATCGCACCTGCTGTGCGGTCGTTCCTGATGAAATACCCGCACATGAAGGTCGATCTTCAACTGAGCGACAAGGTGATCGATCTTTCGGTCGAGCGTGTCGATCTGGCCATACGGATCGGGCGCCTCACGGATGGCGATCTCGTGGCGACCCGGCTCGCGCCGTTACGGCGGCTGGTCTGTGCCGCGCCGGCCTATCTGGAGAAAGCCGGGCGCCCGGGCACGCTCAGGGAACTGGTCGATCACGAATGTCTGACGGTGTCGTCAAAGCCGACGCCGCCTGGCTGGTGGACCTTCCCGGGTCTGAACCGCGGCGCGCCGTTGCCGGTCAGCGGACGCCTTCAGTGCGACGACACGGAGACCCTGCTCGACGCTGCTGTCGCGGGTTTGGGTGTGGTGCATCTGGCGAGCTGGCTGGTCGGCGACTGCTTGCATGAAGGTCGGCTCGTGTCGCTGTTTTCGTCCGACGACGGCAACGCCGTCAAGGACGCCCCCGCGATCTACGCGGTTCGCCTGCCTGGCCGCTCGCACGTGACGAGGGCGCGTCTGTTTCTGGAGCATATTCGCGGGCACATCGGCGATCCGCCGTATTGGGACCGGCCTTTGCCGCGATGAGTGAGCGCGCGCGAACCCGGCTGGGGCGTTGCCCGCAAGGCAACGCCTGACTGCCGAAGTTGCGCTTGCCCGCCGCGCTTTGCTCAATGACGATTGAGCCGTGCTGGCATGCTCCACCGCCGGCGATCGTGGAGACAGTCACCTCCGTTATCGTCGCCGGGCGATGCAGCCGCTGCCGCGCTGCGCGTAACGCTCGACGCGCTGTACGGCGCGATCGTCGATCAGGAAGCCGCGTGGGAAGTTCCGTTCCTGACATCCGACGAGGCAGTCCGCGAAGCAATGCGCCTGAGCGCGGCTGCTACCAGACCGGTTGTGATCGCGGACACGCAGGACAACCCCGGCGCGGGCGGCGACTCGAACACGATGGGGATGGTGCGCGCGCTGCTGCGCAACGGCGCGCAACGGGCCGCGGCCGGATTGATCTGGGACCCGGCCGCCGCGGCGCAAGCGCATCGGGCGGGTATCTGCGCGCGCATCGATGTCGCGCTCGGCGGCACATCGGGCGTGCCAGGCGACGGACCGCTGTGCGCCTCGTTCGAGGTCGTCTCCGTGACGGATGGCCAATGCCGGTTCGACGGGCCGATGATGCACGGCATGGAGGTCGATCTTGGCCCGGTCGCCTGTCTGCGGATCGACGGCGTGTCGATCGCAGTGAGTTCGGTCAAATCGCAGATGCTCGATCGCAACCTCTACCGTGTCGCCGGAATCGAGCCGGAGACGATGGGTATTCTGGTGAACAAGAGCTCCGTGCATTTTCGGGCGGATTTCGAACCCATCGCACATGCGGTGCTGGTCGCGAAGGCACCCGGTCCGATGATCGCGGACCCGGCCGATCTGCCGTGGACCCGCTTGCCGCGTGGCCTGCGAATGCGCCCGATGGGCCCGGCGTTCGAAGGCTGATTACGCGCGCTCAGACAGGTTGCATCGCGCGAAACAGCGTGATCGCCCAGTCGACGAAGACCCGCACCTTCGACGCCAGATGCCGGTTCGCCGGATAAGCGATATGAACCGGAATCTGGCCGGCATGCCAGGCCGGAAACAGCCGTTGCAACGCGCCGGATTGCAGATGCGGCTCGACCAGAAACGCGTAGGTGGTCAGCACGCCGAGTCCGGCAATGCCTGCCGCGAGCGCCGCGCCCGAATCGTTGACCGTGAGCTGATGGGCGCCGTGGACCTCGACCACGGCATCGTCGCGTGCAAGTTGAAACACGAAGTCGCGGCCCGAGCGCGGCGACGTCATGCGCACGATCGTGTGGCCTTGCGACAGACCGGCCGGTTCGCGTGGCATGCCGTGACGCGCAAGATACGCAGGCGAGGCGCAGATGATCAAGGGTAACGTGCCCGCGGGCCTTGCGATCAGCGAATCGTTGAGCAACGGCCCGAGCCGCACCACGCAATCGATATTCTCCGCGATCAGATCGACCGGGCGGTTGCCGATATTCATTTCGACCTGCACATCCGGATAGCGCGCGAAGAAATCGGGCATCGCGGGCATCACGACCTGACAGGCGAGCGAGCCGGGCAACTCGATCTTGATCTTGCCTTTCGGCAAACGGGTCGCACTCGATACGCCGCCGTCGAGCGAGCCGACCTCGTCGAGAATGCGGATCGAGCCTTCGTAGTAGGCCTGGCCTTCCTGGGTTAACGTGAGCTGTCGGCTCGTGCGATGCAAAAGCCGTACGCCGAGGTCTTTTTCGAGTTCCTGGACAAGACGCGTGACGGTGGACTTCGGCACGTTCATCAGGTCCGCGGCGCGGGTGAACGTGCCGGAATCGACCACCCGGACGAACGCCTGCATGGCGGCGAGTTTATCCATTCACGACACCAGTCGGGTTGGCACGATGCAATCGCGGATCGGGGACAGGCGGCACGTATCGTCCGCTTCGGTCTATGGACATCCGGGGATTCTCGCACACCGGAAGAAGAGTCCGACGAGCGGATGCCCCGCCCGAACCTGCTGTGTCACCGGCAGGGCCGGTGTCGCTCATGCCTCGCCCAGAAAGCCGGCCAGCGCGTCATACGCGTGACGGCGGTTCTTTTCGAGGACCAGCATGTGCGTGGCTTCGCCGAGTTCGAGCCAGCGCTTGTCGGGCGAGCCGGTCAGATGAACGAAATAGTCCTGGGCCAACGCCAGCGGCACGTCGACATCCCATTCGCCATGGATGAGCAACACGGGCACTTCGATCTGGCCGGGGTCGTAGAAAGGCTTGCCCACCGCCCAGAATTCGCGGATATCCTGGACGGGTCCGTTGACGGCGCGGATCGACTGGCTGGCGCGTAACGTCGGGTCAGGTTCCGTGCGGACCGTATTGTCCAGCCACGCTTCGAAGCCGCCGTCGGGAATCAGCGTATCGCGCTTCCATTGCGGCGCAGCCCCGACCCATCTTTCGCGCGCATCGGCGGCGCGTACGACGCGATAGCCGCCAGGCGTGGCGCCGGCGCCAAGCGGGATCGGCCTGTCGCTGACCCACTGCGGCGCGATGAGTCCCAGCTTGCGCACCTTGTGGCCGTTGCGCGCCGTGAACGCGCCGGTGACGCTGCCGCCCCACGACATGCCGATCACGTTCAGACGTGCAATGCCCGACGTGCGAAGCACGAAGTTGACGGCTGTCGTGAAATCGCGGATTCCGGTTTCGGTGCGCACCAGCGGTTCGCTTTGCGACGCCGGCAGGTTCATTTCCTGCGGGCGGGTGGACTCGCCGTAGCCGCGCACATCGACGGCATACACGTCGAAGCCGGCGTGCGCCAGATAGTCCATGAACGAATAGCCCTCGATCGGGGTGTCGTAGAGACTGCCGGAACTGTAGGTTGCACCGTGCATCAGCACCACGGTGCGTGCTTCGCCGAAATTCTCGCGGCCGGCAGGCCGCTTGTTGCGGACATGCAGTTCGATGTCCGGCGTGTCGCCCGGAATCATGAAATCCCGGGTCTGAATAACTGTGTCGCTGGTCATGATGATCGCCCGATGAGGGTGTGCGGTTAACGGGGAATCCACACGAAGCCGGTGTCGTCGCGTTCGACGACGCCGGCCGACGTGCCGGGGAAATGGCTGCTGAAGAATGTCGCGCGGTGGTCCGCGGCATGGTTCAGGGCCCACAGGCGCGAGCGTTGCGCATCGTCCCCAAACTCGCAGAACACGGAGTTCCATTCCGGTTTCGCGACCTGCACCGGGTGATGCATGACGTCGCCGGAAAATAGCGCATGTTCGCCGTCGGACGCGAGGCTGATCGACAGATGATCGAAGCTGTGACCTTTGGTGCGGTGAAACGTGAATCCGTCGACCGGCTGTTGATGTTCCGCGTCGATCAGCAGCGCCTGGCCGGCATCGACGACCGGCTGGACGCTGTCCGCGAATACGCCGGCACTCGGCGTCCGCACATGCTGTTCGTCCGCGTAGAAGCGGTATTCGGCTTCGGAGAATACGTACTGGGCGTTCGGGAAGGTGGGCACCCAGCGCTCGCCACTGCGTATCGTGTTCCAGCCGACGTGATCGACGTGCAGATGCGTGATCAGCACGAAGTCGACGTCGGCGGGCTGCACGCCGGCGGCGGCAAGGCGTTCGAGATACGGCGTGTCGAGCTGGTCGAACAGCGGGTTGAGTGGACGGCTCTTGCCGTTGCCCGCGCCGGTGTCGATCACGATCGTATGGCGGCCGGTCTGAACGATCCAGCTATGCACGCTGAGCGTCAGTATCTGGCCGTCGGCCGACGCGTTTTCCGCTCCGATCCAGCGCGGCCTGTCGTGCGTCAGAACCGTCCGGTCCCTGGCGGGAAACAAAAAGTCAGAGGGTACTTCGGGGCGAATCAGTTCGGTCACGCGGGTGACCGTCGTGCTGCCGATCCGATAACGTTGAATGGTGTCCACTTGAGTGCTCGTCCTGCTGGAGGAGACCCCGGCGGGGTGTCGGGGCATGGACGCCATGGTGCCGCCGCCGGGCCGCGCGAGGAAGCAGGCCGCGGCGAAAGGATCGTTGCTAAAAGACGAACGTCGGGAAATTCATCAGCAGTTCCGCGGGGTACCCCGGTCAGTGCCACCAGGGATCGGATCGAGGTGCCTGGATTCGTCGATGGGCGCGGTGAGACTGGCGACACGCACGATGCTTCCATCACATACCGGGTATCACCTGGCATCACCTGGTATTGCCGTCAGACCGTGCGCACCGCGCAACTCATCGCATACCCTGGGTTTTTCGCACCCACCGGGACGCACCTTTTCTGGCGGCCCGAAGCCCGTATTCCGTGCGCCGGACGGCATGCGTTTTCTGCAAGCTTATGATGAAAATAATGCATTGGTGTAATAGATGCCGTTGACGTGAAATTAGCACGTCCATTCTATTTTCGATATGACCGGTCACCCTTGATCCGGACAGGCCACGCCAGCGGCACGACCCACGGGGGTCGCCGGACACCAGAAAGCTGTGCAATCAGATCCGCTGCAGGCGGACACAAAAGAGGAGACATGCATGCGTTTGATCAGTCAGGGTATCTGCGGGGCCGCGCTGGTTCTCGTCGCCGGCAGCGCGGCGGCGGCCGAGTCCGGTGTGATGTTGTACGGTGTGGCCGATACGCTCGTCCAGTACCTCGACAACGGCGGGCAGCATTCGTATTCCGAACGAAGCGGCGGCTCGACCGGTTCGCTGTTCGGGCTGAAGGGCAATGAAGACCTGGGCGGCGGCCTCAAGGCGCAGTTCGACGTCGAGACGGGTTTCAACCTCAACACGGGTGGCCTGTTCGCCGATACGTCGTCGCTCTTCTATCGTCAGGCATGGGTCGGGCTGGATCACGCGACGTACGGCTCGCTGTCGTTCGGACGTCAGTACGAACCGAGCTTTCGCATCGTCTATCCGACCGATCCGTTTCGGGTGAACGAAGTCGCGTCGCCGTTCTCCGCGGCTGTGCTTGCGGTTGATCGCAACACGCTGTCGACGCAGTACGACCCTGGCCGCGCGAGCAATTCGATTCTTTACCAGTCGCCGGATATGCGTGGGCTGAAGCTGTTCGGCATGTACGCGTTCTCGTCGACCATCACCCAGCCGGTGCAGGAAACGACCGGCAACATGCTGAACGTCGGGCTGCGTTATTCGGGCTACGGCTTTTACGCGGGTCTTGCGTATGTGAACCAGCATCCGGGGCAGGAAACGATTGCCTCGTTGCCGGCACCGCTCAGCCTGCTCGGCACCGAGCACTTTATCGGCGCGCTGGGTTACCAGCTTGGCATCGTGAACTTCCAGTTCAACTATTCGTATAACCGTTCGAAGGATCCGGCGCCAGGTTCGCTCGCCGCGCGGCTCGGTACGGCGCATTCGCTGAGTATCGCCGAACTGGGCGCGACCATTCAGGTGACCTCCGCGGACGTCATCGAGATCGCGGGTATCGAGCGCAACGTGCGCGGCGCGCACGACAACACACCGGGCATCGAGATCGGCGCGGAGCACTCGATTTCAAAGCGTACGACCTTCTACATGCGCGCGGGTTACATGAAGAACAACGGTAGCGCGACGGTCAGCTGGCCGGGCGTCACGGTGAGCACAACGGACACGAAGCAGGTGCTGGCGATGATCGGCATGACGCACCGCTTCTGAGCGGTGGCCGCGTGAACACAAGGCATCCGGCAATCCGCTATGCGGGAACCGCCGGATGCCTTTGTGCTTTTCACGTCACGCGTGAGGAGAGCGGTTTTCCGTGAGGGAAAGCGCGATCTGTGATCGCGCCGCTCAGGCAGGGTCTTCGAAGGTCATATCGTGAGTTTTCGGACGCAACCGGTGTCGCGCCGAAAGCGTCCGCGCAATAGCGGGCCGCGTTACTGCCGGGGCCGCTTCGTGCCCGGCGTGCGTCGCCGCTTCGCCGCAGCCGGCGCTGGCGTGACGGGAGTCACGGCGACGCCAGTCGCATTGGGCGCAGCGTGGTCAACGGTCTTGCCATCCAGTGACGTCGCAGCCGCAGCCGCAGCCGCAGCCACGGCCGGCGCCACGGCCGTGCCGGGCGGCACGGTGATCTCCGTTTGCGAAGCGGGAGGCTTGCTGGCCGCCTGAGCCGCGAACATCCAGCGCTCGACGTTCAACGCGCGCTGGTCGATAGCCGGCTGCGCATCGCCGGTTGGCGCTCTCGCGGCGAACAGCGCCGCCGCCGTTTGCGGTCCAGCCGTATTGCGCTGCTGCTCCTGTTGCACGAGTTCGGCGTAGGAGACCAGCGCCGCTTGCGCGTCGTGGAAGCTCGACGGCACATCGGCGACAGCAGCCGCCATCTGGACGACGCCCGTCGCCGCGATTGTCGCCGGCGTATCCGTGCGCGGCTTGTCGAGCGATATCGTTGAAGCGAAGCTGCCGACCGGATTCAGCCCCGGCCCCGACATCGTCCGGCGGCAAAGCTGCGGCAGTTGCCATTTGTCGCACGCATAGCGAAGCACACTGGTGTGATCGTAGACGGTGTGATCGACGCCGGCCGGCACCCACGGCGACACGAGAATCGCGGGCACGCGCACGCCGAGGTGATCGAACGCGTAGTTGTCGGTGTGATCGTCGGGCGGCGTCGCGGCGGGCGGCTGGACGTGATCGTAGAAACCGCCGTGCTCGTCGTAGGTAATGATGAGCAGCGTGGATTCCCACAGTGCCTGGTTCGCGCGAACCGCGTTATAGACGTCCGCGATCAGCTGCTCTCCAGCGGCGATGCCCGCAGGCGAATGCTGGTCGTTCTCGACACCGCCCATGCCCGCGAAATAGCGCGGCTCGATAAACGCATACGACGGGAAGTTGTCAGCCTGACCTTTGCAATCGGTGAAGAATCTGTCCATGACCTGATAGTGATTCGTCAGCAGACGCTTCTTCAGGCGCGTCAGGACGATCGACTGCGGAATGCCGCCGTGATAGATCCGCCATGAAATGCCTTTGGTATCGAGGCTGTCGTATAGCGTCGGCTGGCTGTAGCGGCCGAAAAACATCCGCACGGTATCGAACGCGCCGTTGGGCATCAGCACGTCGCCGAGCGTGGTGCCGCTATGCACGAACAGACGGTTCGGCCATGTCGGACCCGGCATCGACGAAAACCAGCGGTCGCACACCGTGAAATTTTTCGCGAGCGCATGGAGCGCGGATAGCTCGCCATCCCTGAAGTACGCCATCACCTGATCGCCGTCCGGAAGCGGCGCATCCGGGCTCATCCGGCGATACTCATCGACGAAATGCGCCATGCCGTCCTTGATCTGCGCCTCTACGTTGTCGAATTCATGGGGCACCTTGAAGTCTTTCCGGACGAACTGCGCGGCGATCGGCTTCTGCGTAAACGTGACGTTGTTTTTCGCGTCGAGATTCGTACCCGGATTGTCTGGATCCACACCGTCGATGGCGTGATTGAACGACGCGCGCAACGCGCCGAGCATGTGATCGAATGAACGGTTTTCGAGCATCAGGACAACCACGTGCCGGATCGGATCGTTCGATGCCGCGACCGTCGCTGCCTGCATCGTCGCAACGCCGGCTGCGCGATCGCCGGTTCCCTGAGCCGCGCCGTTCGCGCCGTTCGCACCGGTACCGCCTTGCGGTGTCGCGGTGAGGGTCGCGGCGAGCATCGTGTCGCGCAGCACCATCCGTCCGCTGCCAGATTCCGTTTTCATCCGCAGACGCCGGGCCGCCTTCGGATCGTGCGCGAAAAACTGCTGGTTCCTGCCGGATGCCGGATCGAAGAAGCCGATATAGCCGCCCGGGTTGACGCCGAACGAAGCGAGGCCGGTCCCGCAGAAATCGTTGCGCGCGCCAGCCTGTTCGCCCGCGGTGAAGTAGTGCGGCAGCACGAAGTTCGACACCGACACGCCATCGATCTCGTAGCATTGCGACTGCACGGCGTCGCACATTTCGAAGAAGTGATACACCGTGCGATCGGGCACTTCAGGATGCGGGCCCAGTACGAGCAGATTGCATTGCGGATCGCCCACCAGTTCGAGCGCTTCGTGCGAAAGCGTCGTCGACCAGTCGTCGCCCAGCGATTTGCACAGATCGAGAAACACAAATCCGTACGGGATGCCCGACAGATTGCGATCGTGATAGCCGAGCGCGTCGTTCGAACCCGCTGAATCGAGCACGTACAGGATCGCGTCGCCGCGCAGCTCGTTCAGTTGCTGAAGGTCGGCCGCCGCGCCCGTCGGCCCCTCGACCCGCAGCCGGCCGCCGAACGCCCAGTACGGTTCGAAATCCTCCGCGATCTGACGGTTGATCGCGCGAACCACGCGATGCATTTCCCGCTCCGCAATGCTGCTCGTGCGATTGACGACAGAAATCTGGAACATGGGGCGCTCCGATGAGTGTCATGCGTCGCGCTGCCGGCGCAACGGATACGCCACGCGAACGAACGACCGTTCGAGGTCTGCGGCGGTATCCGGCTTCCTCCGACGAATGAATCGCCATGGCGAAGATTAGGCGCTGCGCGGAGTGCGAAGCAAGCTTTGCGTGACGGCTGGGCGGAATCGTTCGCGGCAGCCAAGGCCCTTCGAGTCTGTCGCCAGGGCCACTGCCGGTGTGTTTCCCGAATGCGGACACTGCACTCCGGCGCGGGATCAGGATTTGCGGGCATCCCGGTCCGTGCCATGCCGGTTGCCGGCGGCTTCGTGAACCGGATGGCCGTGCTCGCCGTGCTGCGGATGTTGTGCGACCCGATGCGGACTCGCGTCATGGCCGTGCTCGTGCCCCGCATCGTGAGGTCCTGACGGGTGGCGATGGTCGTGCTTACGCATCGCCACCGCCTCGCGGTGCGCATCGTGACGCGCCACCTCACGATGATGTTCGTCACGCGCGTACCGTTCGGGCAGATGGCCGTTGTGATGCGCCATTACTTCATGCAAATGTGCCCTGCGGCGATACACGTCCCGGCGATGGTCGCCGTGCGCGTAGAACTGCCGGTGACGCCTGCCGTCGGAACCGGTGAACCCGATGTACGTGCTGCCGTTCACGTACATCACATCCCGGTCGGTGGCCGCCGCGATATACACGTCGTATTGCGCGGGCGCATACGTCTCGCGCACCACCGGCTGCGTCACTACGACGGCCGGGCGTAGAGGCTGCGGTGCGACGACGACCGTCGCGGATACGGGTTGCGGGGCAGGCTGGACGACAACCCGCGCCCCTCTCGGGGTGGTGACACATCCGGCCAGCGTGATGGAAAACGCAACAACAGCGCAGGCTAGCCTCGAATCGTTCAAACCGTGCTCCGACGTCAGATTGAAAGGATGTCGTGGATAACGGATCAAACGGGGTTTTACTTGAATTGCATGCGACGTGCGGCCAGTTGCACGACCTTCGTGTTGCCGCTCGCGCCGTTTTCCGGCGCTGCCGCAGGCGCGACCGCCGCGGGCAGCGCGGGCAGAAGCTTGCTCACCGTCTTCACGATGAAAAAGCCGGGACGGATGGCCGCGTTTACCCGTTCCGGCGGCCGGCCACCCTGCCACAGGCGGCCGTCCGGTGGCGCAGCCACTTGTGCGCATAGGTCAGAAGAATGGCAAGCCACGTCGCGAGCGCGGCGAATGTCAGCAGATCCACGACGGCGCCGGGCACCGGCCAGAGTTTCGCTGCCACGCGCCATGTGTTGACGAGCGCCAGCGATCCGGCTGCAATACCGAAGAAAGCGACTGGCATGGGACCACGATGGGTTTTCATGATGAGCTCCTGAGTTGCGTCACGTGCCGGCCATGCTGCACTGGCACATCGTGAGAAGCACTTTAGGGGGCGGTATGAAAACCGTGAATGCCGTTCAGGTGCAATAACATGCCCGCTCGTCTCAGGTGTGGCGTTGCAGGGTCTTTCCCTTTTGCGGTTTTGACCGCATGCTAGGGTTTCTGCACCGATCCGGAGACGCATCATGGACGAGCAGCAGGAACATCGCGGTTTCACGATCACGGTCAGCACGCGCGACGACCGCGCGGGCGGCGCGTTTGTGACGTTGCTGATCGAGCGCGCGTCGGCGCCGGGCCACGATACGCGCAGCGGGGCACCCCGTTCCGAGCCGGAGCATTACCGTTCGGTGCGCGCCGGGCCGGCGGCCGTCGGCGAAGCGATGGACCGCGCGCGCCGCGCGATCGACGAGGCACTCGGCGAGCCCGATCCGCTAGGAGACTGAGGTCGGCCCGCGCGGCCCCGCACCCCGTACTCGCGGGCACACCAGAAAAACATCAAGACAAAAGGACGCTGCCATGCAGTTCGACTACAAGACATTTCATATCGATTGCCGGGCCCGGCACGACGAAGATGGTCATTACGTCGCGCGCGCGCGAATCACGGTGCCGGCAGTGGGCGCCGGGCGCGTCACGGCGCACGATTCCGGCGATATCGATTCGTTCGTGAGCGAAGCGGACGCCATTTCCTGCGCGAAGGCGTGGGCCATCGAATGGTGTGACGAAAACTGGGACTGAACCGGGCGCGGCGGTTCCGCGCGCGAGGACGAGGGAGAGCGACATGCCGCGTGAAGCCAGAACGGAACAGGAACTGCTTGCGCTTGTGAGCGCCGCGCTCGAATCGGATCCCCACACGTGTGGATGGACCCCGACCGGCATTCAGGAGCAGGAGGAAGACAACGAGGGTTGCAACTGGGACATCCCGTATCTGCGCGGCAACACGAATGTCGTCGACGACACCGATGCCGACGTGAAGGACACCGTGATGCCAGTCGCCGCCGGCATCATCAACACGCTGCGCAGCCGCTACAGCCTGCTATAGCCGCGGGCGCGTCTTGCGCCGGATAAAAAAACCGTGCCCCTCCCGCCGCGTCCGGCCGGAGGGGCTCTTCTTTTAATTTCGGGCATGACGAACGTCCTACAGATAGGTTCCGCCGATGCGTCCTTCAAAGATGCCGATGTCGATGTCCCAGTCGTCCACGGTACCCGTGGACGTGCCGTCGACACCGACGCGCACCGCGCGGCCACCGCCCAGACGTTTCATCTGGTCGGTGGTGAGCGTGGCTTCGCGGGCGTCTTCGACGGAGGGCGTGAGGTCTTTGATAACGACAGTGGCTTTCATGGCAGTTCTCCTGTAGGCGGCTGGATGAGCACGGTGGTGTGCCCGCGTCCAGTTGTGCAAGGGCCATGCCATTGGAGCGACGCGCGCGGACGAATTCGCGTCGCAGGTTGAGTGTGCGTTCAGAACGCGCAGCGACGGGGTTTTCGGGCGTTGTTTCGGTCGCGGATTCGCACGCGCGTGCCGTTTGCTGCACGCAATGTGTTGGCGTGTGGCGAACAGACGGGCCCGTTGCTGCTGGAATCCGCGCGCTACGGTAGCCGCGCTATTTGTGGCGTAACGAAGGCGACGCCGCGATGCGGGGAGCGGTACCGGATTGCGCGTGCGGCGCCTGCCGGGCGGCAGGAAACCCCGGTGGATAGTCGACGACACGTAGCGCGCCGGACACCTGCTGGGCGACGTAATGCGTGCCGATGCGTGCGCCGCCGACGATGGCGGCCATGGCCTGCCTGTCGAGCTCGACGCTTTCGGTCAGATCGGTGATGACGAGGAGAGTCATGACGGTCCCAGGTGATCATCCAGGCAATCATGGAATGCATGGAATGCGAAGTGCGGCAGCCGGCATGGCCGGCTGCCGCACGATGGTTGCCGATGCGCGGACAGCTTCGCACAATCAGTATAGGAAATTCGCCTTCACCCCGTATGCCGCGATTCTTTATTTAACCGGCCGTGGCGGGAACCCCCGGGTTCCCTGCCACGGCGCGGGATCAAAAGCTGGTCGTGTTGGCGGCCCACTGCGTCGGGCTCACGTCGAAAGCAAGCGGGCCCAGGTTAGCACCGAGCACACCGATATTGTTCAGCGCCTCGACGTTGACGTACTGCAACTGCTGGATGTTCTGGTTCACGTTGACGTTCACGGTGGGGCTCGCAACCGGACCCTTGCCTTGCAGCCAGGGGTTGCTGATGCCCGTGCCGCCGCGCACGGCCGACATGGCACGACGGTCGAGCTCGCGTGCCTGGGACAGATCCTGAATCATGATGGTTGACATGGTGATGCTCCAGAAGTATCGGGAAGAGAAAGGGAAGCGGGCCGCCCGCACCGGACCGGCGGGACTGCGCGGCCTGCTTCCGTACGCGTTAGCTCACGTTGATCGTGTTCTTCGCGTCGATCGAAGGATTGACGTTCGACGTGACGTTGTTGAGGAAAGCCGAGTCGTTGCCGGTGGCTACCTGAACGCTCATCATCGAAGCGATCGACTGGTCGGCGTACACGTGCTTGCTCGTATCGACCGTGATCGGCGAGAAGTTGAAGTAGTTGTTCGTCGGGAACACGTAGCCACCGCGAACGGCGCGCATGGCGTTGCCGTCGAGTTGTTCGGTGTGCGACAGGTCTTTGATCATCAGCGTTTTCATTTCGGGTCTCCTGGCGGAAAAAGAAGTCTTGCAGCGGGTTGCGAGCATCCTGTTTGCTCGGGAGTCACTAACGCACAGGCTGTGCCAGTTCGCGGCGCATGCCGTAAAAAAACCGCGCGATGCCTGCTGCGCAAGGCGCAACGCGAATTGCGCGATACGTATGGCGTCGCTGTGAACCGCACACGTATGCCCGCGATGGTGGCGCGTAGCCAACTGCCCGCGTCACGGCGTTGGTCCGGCTGCGACACCCGCGCGGCTCACGTGTCCGCGCGCGCGTCGCGGGGCAATCCTGGTTTGCGAAAGCGTCACCTGCGGGCTAGTATCGAAACAGCACATGTAACTGGTTACGACAGGTTGTTCGCCGGCCTCTTCGCGGTTTCCTGCCGCTCCTGCCGGTCCTACGGGAGCACGTCGCTTCGCACATATGGCTAGCCTTGCGCATGTGATCCGCGATTATCAGAGCGGCGGCCTGACGCGCGATGAGTTCAT
Organism: Paraburkholderia gardini; assembly: GCF_907164545.1. Classification (NCBI taxonomy): domain Bacteria; kingdom Pseudomonadati; phylum Pseudomonadota; class Betaproteobacteria; order Burkholderiales; family Burkholderiaceae; genus Paraburkholderia; species Paraburkholderia gardini. Next base: position 17,341 of record NZ_CAJQZB010000040.1, read on the forward strand.
CGCACGGCTCGACAACACGCTGACGACGGACAGCCTCAGTCCCGCGCGGATGATGGACGTCCTCGACGAAGCGCACGCGCGCTCACCGCTGCCCGCCGACCTTCACGCGGAAGTGCGGCGCCGGATCGAGCAGTTACCGGTTTCGAACCTGGCGGCGGGCGGCGAGGAAACGCGTCTGCAAACACGGCAGCAGGCGCATGTGGATGCGCCGTCGCACGGTTCTTCCGGCATGGGCACGGCGGGCCCGTTGCCCGGTCATGACCAGATCAAGGGCACCGGCGACACGCTCAATAACCGCTTCGTGCTCGAAGAATGCCTGGGTGTGGGCGGCATGGGCACCGTCTACAAGGCGCTCGACCTGCGCAAGCTCGAAGCCTCCGATCGCAAGCCGTATCTCGCGATCAAGGTGCTCAACGTCCAGTTCCGCGGCAATCCGAAATCGCTGATCGCGTTGCAGCGCGAAGCGCGCAAGGCACAGGTGCTCGCGCACCGCAACATCGTGACCGTCTACGATTTCGACCGCGACGGCGCGATCGTCTATCTGACGATGGAGTATCTGTCGGGCAGGGCGTTGAGCCAGATTCTGCGCACCGAGGATTTTCACGGCATGCCGGTGCGCGCGGCGCTGCCGATCGTGCGCGGCATGTGCGGCGCGCTCGCGTATGCGCACGAACGTGGCTTCGTGCATTGCGACTTCAAGCCGGCGAACGTGTTCCTGACGGATACGGGCGAGGTGAAGGTGATCGACTTCGGCATCGCGCGCGTGTTTCAGCGGCCCGAAGAGGAGAGCGACGCGACCGTGTTCGATCCCGGCACGCTCGGCGCGCTGACGCCTGCGTATGCGAGCCCGGAAATGCTCGAACATCGCGAGCCCGATCCGCGCGACGATATCTATGCACTCGGCTGCATCACTTACGAGCTGTTGACGGGGCGCCATCCGTTCGACCGGCAGTCCGCGACCCAGGCGCGCAGCACCGGCCGCAAGCCGGAGCGGCCGGAAAACCTCGGCACGCGGCAGTGGCGCGCGTTGCGCTCGGCGCTCTCGTTCGACCGCAATACGCGCACGCCGACTGTCGCGCGTTTCGTCGAGGAGTTTGGCGCCGAGGAAAAAGTCGCGCTGAAATCCGCCATGCGCGTGAAGGCGGGCGTCGCGGCCGGGGTGGCGGTGCTGGTCGCGGCGGGCGTCGGCGTCGGGGTGTACCGGGCGTCGTCGGGCGGGCATGAGGAAGCGGCGCCATCGGGTGGCGTGGCGTCCTCTGCTTCCGTGGCTTCTTCGGCGTCCGTCGCGCCTTTGGGTTCGGCGGCTTCGGTTGCGTCGCCTGCGTCGCTTACTTCAGTTACGCGGGCGGTTCAGGCGACGTCTTCGCCTGCGCCGCCGGTTGTTCCGCCTGTGCCCGCGCCGAAACCCGCGCTCTCGATGGCGGCGGTGACGCCCGCGCTTGCCCTGGTGCCGTGTTCCGCGCTGGCTTCCACAGTGGACGGGCACACGTTGCACGTACAGGGCTTCGTGCCGCAGCGCTATGGCGTGACGCAGTTGCAAAATACGTTAGGCGCGGTGCCGGGTGTCGATACGCTGAAACTCGATGTGCAGACACTCGCCGACGACAAGTGCGACGAGATGAAATCGTTCGCGCCTTACTGGGTCAGGAACTGGCAGGGTGGGCGGGCCACGGCGCTCCATGTGCGTCCGGCGGGCGGCCAGTTGACCGAAGGTGATCCGCTCATCGTCGATGTGACGACGCCGGGCTACGACTCCTACGTGAATCTCGACTATTACCAGCTGGATGGCAGCGTCGTCCACATGGTGCCGGGGCCGCGCGCGAAGGACAATCAGGCGCCGCCGCACTATGCCGCGACCATCGGCGGTGGCGGCGACTGGGTGATCGCAAAGCCGTTCGGAGCGGAAATGGTGGTACTGCTGGTGACGCCTGTGCCGCTCTTCGACAGGATGCGTCCGGAGAGCGAATCGCGCGCCGATTATCTACATGCCCTCGATGCGCGGCTCGCGCAGATCGCGGACAAATACGGACGCGATCGTATCGGCGTCGACATCGCGCAGATCACGACGAAGGCCCACTCGCATTGAGCGCGCGCTGCGTGCGCGGTGCTGGCGTCAATGGTTCGAACAGGCGATCACGCCGCGCTCACTTCAGATCCCTGGCGACGCGAAATCCATCCTGCGACTGACGCACGCTCGAGCTGTACCTGAAGCGTGTCGACGTGAGCATGTAGTTCGCCCCTTCGCGCCATGAGCCGCCCCGGATCACGCGCATGTCGCAGCCAGGGGCATCCCACGTGTGGCCGTCGGTGGGGGCGCCCTGATACGAGTTGTGCCAGCAGTCGCTGACCCATTCCCAGACGCTGCCGTTCATGTCGTGCAAGCCGAACGGATTCGCGGCGAACATGCCGACGTTCTCAGGCCCTTCCGTGTGCCACGGGTTGCCGCAGTCCTTGCAGTTCGCGGTGCCTTTGACCATCTTGTCGCCCCACCAGTATTGCGTCGTCGTGCCGCCACGGTCCGCGTATTCCCATTCCGCTTCGGTCGGCAGACGGTATGGCTTGCCCGTGGTTTTCGCCAGCCATTTCACGTAGGTCTGTGCATCGTCCCAGCTGAGATCGCGCGCCGGTGCTGTTTTCGACGGGTTGTTGTTGCTCGAAAGCGCCGGGCACGCTTTGGCGTCCACGCACGCGTTCCATTGCTCGATCGTGACTTCGTATTTGCCGATCGCGAACGGCGCTTCGATGGTCACGTGATGAACGGGTTTCTCCGACGGATCGTCGGTGGCGCTGCCCATCGTGAACGATCCTGGCGACAGTGAAACCATGACCGGACAGGCCGCGCAGTCCCTGCTTTCACCGTTGTTCGCGGCGCGGCTGGCCACGACCGCGGGCGGGGCCGCTTTTGCGGGTGCTGTCGCGGAGGGTGCCGATGGTGCGGGTACGGGCGCGGCGGTCGTCGTGCGCGGTTTTTCCGGCGGCAGCGGCGGCAGGGTGGAGGCCGGCGCGGTGCGTGTCGCTTCGGGCGCGGTTTGCGTCTTCGCGGCGGCGCGCAAGCGGTCGATGCGCGCGTGCGCCAGCGTCGCGAAGCGCCCGTTCGGATAGGCCTTCAGATACGCTTCGTAGTCGCTTGGGTACGTGCTGTCCTTGATGGAATCCCAGAACGTCAGTTCGTATTGCTCGCTGCTGTCTTTTGGCAGGATGCCGCGGCTATGCAGTGTGATCGGAGCTTCGGTATCCGCGCTCGTGACGTACATGCGCGTGGGTTGGATGGCGTCGTGCCCGACAGCACCCGCTGCAAGCTTTTCATCAAACGATGAGACCACGCGTGGCCGTTGCTTGCCATCCGTCGCCGCACGAACGTCCGCGGCTACGCGCGCAAAGAGCGCCGTTGCATCGTGTGCCGATGCGCCCGACAACTCATGCAGCAACGCATCCGTGAAGACGCCGCCACGTGGCCCATCCGCCGCGAATCCGCCAGGCGCGGTCGCGTACGCGATCATTGTCCGCGCAGGCGGTGCGATGTCGCCGGTATTGGCCGCATCGAAAGGATTGTTCAGACAGGTATCGAGAATCACGAGATTGAGCTTGTGCGCACGCGGCGCGGACATCGCCTGAAGTGCCGCATCGAGATTCAGTCCATCCTCGACGAGCGAAGCGGGCACGCGTGCATCGACACCCGATGGCAGCAGCATCGTGGCGTTCGCCAGCTGGAAACCGTGTCCGGCGAAATAGAACACACCGGTACCGCCGTGCCGCAGACGTCGTGCGAATTCGGCAAGCGCTAACTTCATGGCTTGCGGCGAAGCATTCGTGCGCATGATGACATCGAAGCCGCGCGCCGCGAGCGCGTCGCGTATCCGCATCGCGTCGCGTGGTGCGTTTTCCAGCGCATGGTCGGGGTAATCGCCATTGCCGATCACCAGTGCGACGCCGCGTGGGGTCATGCCGCTATCGGGAAAGAGGATCTGCGCACTCGCCGTAGCGGTCGTGCCGGCAGGCGAGGGTGCGGCGAAAGCGTCGATCCAATGTGCGTGGAGCGCCCCAACGACACCGATGAGCAGGAGTTTTCGCCACATTTTTAATTCCTGTCTGTTCTGGACCGAACTCAGGTTTCCGGCCACCGGTGCTCCGGTACCGGCGGCTGCCACGCGCGGCGCGGCAGTGTCAGCGCACGACCCTGCTGGCGTATCGATGTATGCGAGTCGCTATGAACAACGATAGCACGCAGTTCGCGCGTCAAAACGTTAACGAGAGTGGCGTATCTTTTTGGCAAGTTCCGTCCTAAGCTAATTCATAAAGCAGACAACACAGATCGGTTTTTTTACCGGTCGTTCCGGCACGCACGTATGCACACATCGCGCCAGCGCGCGCGGACAGGCTCGTTTTGCAGAGCAGGGGGCGACCCGGACAACTCTTCGGGAGAATGCGCGATGCCAAAAAGAATAATGCTGGGTGCGCTGTATGTCGTTGCTTCGCTGTTCCTTGCGAACGCGTCCGCGTTCGCGGCCCGGACGCCTTCGCCGCCCGGCGCCGAGGAGTACATCATCTGGCCGGCCGACGGCACCGTGATTCACGGCGGCAAGCTGTGGGTGCGCATGGGACTGCGCAACATGGGTGTGTGCCCGAAGGGCGTCAACATCCCGAACACCGGGCACCACCATCTGCTGATCGATACCGACCTGCCGCCGCTGGATCAGGAAATTCCATCGGACCGCAATCACCTGCATTTCGGCGCGGGTGAAACGGATGCGCGCATCGAACTGTCTCCGGGTAAACATACGCTGCAACTGCTGCTCGGCGACTACAACCACGTGCCGCACGATCCGCCGGTGTACTCGAAGAAGATCACCATCATCGTGAAATGAGCGAGCGCGGCCGCTTCGGCCTGTCAGGACGGAGAGCACCATCCATGTACAAGATCATTGCTGTCGCCGCATCTGTCGCCGCATCTGTCGCGGTGTCTGTCGTAGCGTCTGTCGTTACGTTTGTCGCGCTGGCACCGGTTGCGCCCGGGGTGGCATTCGCGGGCACGACGCCATCGCCCGCGGGAGCGTATGCCTATATCGGCTATCCGAACGACGGCCAGGTTGTGCCGGCCAACAAGCCGTTTCGCGTCTGGTTCGGGCTGCGCTATATGGGCGTCGCGCCTAAGGGCGTCAAATATCCGAATACCGGCCACCATCATCTGCTGATCGATACCGATCTGCCGCCGATGGACCAGGAGATTCCCTCCGATCGCAACCACCTGCATTTCGGCGCGGGTGAAACGGAGACGATGATCGAGCTGCCTCCCGGCAGACACACGCTGCAACTGCTGATGGGCGACGACATGCACATCCCGCACAATCCGCCCGTGTATTCGAAGAAGATCACCGTCATCGCGAAGTGAGGTGAGGGGCGAGGCGCCGTGGTGCGTTGCCTGCGGCAGTCGGCAGGTGGCGCGCTAAAGCGTGGCTAAAGATCACACCAGACATCCTTAAGCACGCCGCTAAAGAAAACGCACGAAGCCGAAGTCTTTAATGTCTCTCCTGATCCAACACTGTCAGGCGTGTTGTCGGTCAAAGCCCATCACCCAGGTCGATTCCATTTCGCTCCTTGCGCGCCCCGCGCATTGACGCATCTCGTGCACACCCCAGCGTTTTCAGGGCTCCGCAGGATTTTCGCGCTAAGGACCACATGCCTGGCACAGGCCATGCATTAGTGACACCCGAGCAGACAGGATGCTCGAAACCAATCGCAAGACTGACCTTTTCCTCTTTGGAGACCTATCATGACAACGCTGATGATCAAAGACCTCTCGAACGCCCAGGACCTCGACAGCAAGAAGATGAGCGCCGTGCGCGGCGGCTTCACGCCGTTCCCGTCGAACAACTTCGTCAACATCATGCCGATCACGTTCGATTCCAGCAAGACGGCCTACGTCAAGCAGCTCAACGAGAACCAGCTTGGCTCGCAGATCGCTACCGGTGACGGCTCGGCGTTCCTCGACAACGTCAAGACGATCTCGAATCCGTATATCGACAGCAACAACACCGTCAACATGTAAAGCGTGACGGGGAGACCACCGCGGAGGCCTCGACGTCTCCGCGGACACAAGCCGGCTGCGTCATCGCGTACGCCGGCTTTCATGAAAAAGAAACCGCAACCAATCGTTCTTTTCATAGACCACCGCACCGCACTGCATCGCACCTGTCCCCGCGCTAACCGCCCGCCACGCTCCACAACCGGAAGACGTGCAGGACGCGTGTTGCCTGATTGCGCGCACCCGAATGCCGTGCCGCTGGATTGACCGGAGATTATCGTGTCAGCGTTGCATCATTGCCCAGTCCGTCGTACCTGGCGCATCGCGCCAGCCAGTCGCCGCGTCGCGGACGATGGAGCGGGCGCCGAACCTCTCCCTGCCGCATCCACCGCCCGCACGTTCAGGACCTTCGGCACCATTGCGCTGTGCGCCGTGCTGCTTGCGGCGTGCGTCGATGTCAGCATGCCTGATTACAAGCGCCCCGATACGCCCGCGAAAGCATCGTGGTCCGACAAGACCGGCTCGATCGTTTCACCCGCCGACACAATCGAGCCCGACTGGTGGAAGGGCTTCCAGGACCCGTACCTGAACGCGCTCATCGCGAAGGCGATTGCCGGCAACTTCGATATCAAGGTGCTGGCCGCGCGCATCGACGTGGCCGGCACGCAGATCGGCGAAGCGAAAGCCGGCGCGCTGCCGGTGATGGATCTCGGCGCGGGCGCGAATTACCAGAAGATCACCGGGCAACCGTTTTCGCATCAGTACAACCTCGCGACCCAGGTGAGCTGGGACATCGATATCTGGGGCAAGGTCGAGAAGGGCGTACAGGCGCAGAAGGCCGAATTCCATGCGAGCGAGGCCGACTGGCGCGCGGGCTATCTGGAACTGGTGGCGAACGTCTCGACGACCTATTTCCAGATCCTGCAGTTCGACGACCAGATCGAGCAGCAACAGAAGACGCTCGCGACGAACCGCCAGATCCTCGCGATCTACGATGGCATGAACCGCAACGGCCTCGCGCCGAAGACACAGGTGCTGCGCCAGCAGGCGGAGATCAATCGTCTGACTAACGAACTGCTGGAGTTGCGCCGCTCGCGCGACGTAGCGAACAACGCGCTGTCGACGCTGATCGGCGTGCCCGCCGGCGAATTCAGACTGCCGGCCGGGCATCTCCAGCAGCGCGTGCAGTTGCCGCCCGTGCCCGCCGGTTTGCCCGCGCAATTGCTGTCACGCCGGCCCGATGTGGTCGCGGCTGAATTTCGCGTGCTGGAATCGTACGACCTCGTCGGCGAAGCGAAGCTCGCGCAGTTGCCGACGATCAACCTGACGGGCCACGGCGGTACCGCCAGCTTCGCGCTGACCGATCTGCTGAAGTCGATCACGTATGGCTTCATGCCGAGCATCGATATTCCGCTGCTCGATCCGGGTGTGCGCGCGCATGTGAAGACCACGCAGGCGCAGCAGACAGTCGCCGAACAGCAATATCGCAGCACGGTCATGGCCGCGTTTGAAGAAACGGAGAGCGCGCTCGTCAATCTGAATGCGCATCGCCAGCAGCGCGTCGAATTACAGGAAGAAGTATCGCGGCTGCAGATCGTCGCGAACCAGATCGAAGCGCAGCTAAAAGAAGGGGTGGTGTCGCAGCTCGAAGTGTTCGAGACCGAGCGCACGTTGCTGCTGGCCCAGCAGGATCTGCTTGCCAATCATCAGCAGATTCTGTCGGACACGGTGCTGCTGTACAAGGCGCTCGGCGGCGGCTGGCCCGCTGTCGATGTGCAGTTGCAGGTGAAGCAGCCATGAGCCGGTCAGGCGACACAAAAGCGCAGGGTGAACGGTTGCTCACGCGGTTCATCGTCCGCGCCGGACAATTGACTACCGCGATACGTGACTTACACTCTTTGTGTGACCGCGGCCCATGCGGTCGGGCCTGTCACGCCGCATCCGCCGCGGATGCCAGCGGCGCGCCCCTGACGCATTCGCGGCAGCGGGTAAACGCTTAGTGATCCAGATCATGACTCCAGGCGAAGTCCAGATTGCCGAGGCGCGCACTACACTGGACCAGGCGTTCGACGTCGTGCTCTCGCCGGTGTCGCACCCGGCGCTCGGTGCGATCCGGATCATCGACACCCTGTTTGCCATTGGCCGCAGCGAACCGCCGTTCGTCGATTACCCGCGCGAACTGCTTACCCGCCTGTCGCGCCGGCACGCGCGCATTTTCACCGAACACGGCGTGGTCTACGTCGCGGATCTCGACAGCAAGAACGGCACGACGCTGAACGGCAAGGACGTTCGGCAGACGCCCGGCCGCGTGCGCGCCGGCGACGAACTGTGTTTTGGCGGCGAGCTGTCGTACCGGATCGCCATCGAGCCGCGCGCGCGCATTGTCGCCGCCGCGCAGGCCGCGCAGCCGGCCGGTCTCACGCTCGTGCCCGAGCGCGACGATCTGGGCCTTTTACCCGTCGACGTGCGCGCGTTCCCGTTTCTGGTCAGCAAGGTCGACGACGTTTTCGCACGCTACAAGGCGCGCTATCCACATCAGGTCAATTACATTTCGCGGCGCCATGCGCATATTTTCGCGCGCGCGGGCGATCTTTACGTCGAGGATCTGGGCAGCACGAACGGCACGTTCGTCAACGGCAGGCGGCTCGACGAATCGGCGCATGCGTTGCTGGAGGGCGACGTCCTTGCATTCGGCGGCGATCACTTCGTCTACAGGGTGGAGCTGCAGCAAACACCCGAATTCGAGCCGACCGTGACCCAGATGATGGCCTCCCCCCCGATCGAAGCAATCGACGCCGACAAGACCACCTTCGTCGGCGCCGCGCATTCGTTCCTCGATATTTTCTGCGTCGACCAGGCGCGGCAGCGCGAAGACGAAGTCAACGAAGCGAGCCAACCCGATCCCGACGATACGAAGCGCGACACGCATGCGCATCGCGCGCAGCGGCGCTGGCGCGTGCTGGCGACGGAGCTTGCGAACGCGTTCTCGGGCGGCGAGCAGCTCGCGACAAAGCGTGCCGCGTGGTGGGGGCTCGCGGGCGTGATCGCGGTGATGGGTATCGGCGTTGCGCTGTATATGAGGGGCGCATCGGAGCGCGAACTAAAGAACCTGCTCGCGGCGGGCGATTACGAACAGGCGCTGGACGTCGCGAACGACGACGTGCGGCAGCACCCGGCCGACGCGCATCTGAAGGCGCTGGCGAGCGAAGCGCTGTTGAAGGCGAAGGTGCCCGACTGGCTCGCCGCGCTGCAGAAGCGCGAATTCGACCGCGCCGATACGCTGCTGGGGAGTATCAGATCGCTGGGTGCGGTGAATCCGGATGCGACGTCGCTCGTCGGCGAACTGCAATGGGTGGGCGATCTCGAACGCTTCGTGGTCGGACGCGGCGGCCCGGATGCACCGATCCGCATCTATGCCGACGAAGGCCGGATCGGCGATCTGCTCAGGCGCTGGGAAGACGATGCGCGTGCTCACCAGCGCGCGCTCGACCGGATCGCGTCGTACGTGCCCGCGTTCGCGGACCCTTACGCGCAGGCGTTGAGCCATCTGCGCAAGCTGCAAAGCGACGACGCCGTGTATCTCGCCGCGATCGGCCGGCTGAACGCGACGATCGACACCGAGCTCGCGCGCGACAAGCCCGATGCGTTGCCGCCGGTGCTCGATGATTACGCGCAGCGTTATCCGCGGCTCGCTGGCCTCGACCGCGTGCGCGGCGATCTGAAGGCATACACCGAACTGCTGGGTGACGCCGTCGCGCGAAAGCTCACGCCGCTGCTTGCCCTGATGAAACACGTGCATTTCTCGACGCCGCCGTTCGAGGCGCACTACGCGCGTCTCGCGGCGAGCCGCTTGCCTTCAGCCGATGTCATCCAGCGGCACGACGCGGTAACGGCTGCGTGGCAACACGGCGACGGGTTACAGGCGCTCGCCGCGTTGCAGGCGATTCCCGCGAACCCGTGGTCCGACGTGCTGACGGCCGAGCAGACGCACAAGAAGGCCGTGCTCGACCAGTACGCCGATCTGCGGAAATCGCGCGGCACGAAGGACTATGACGGGCGCCTGCTGTCGTTCTACGCCGCGCTCGACCCGGCGGAAGACACCTGGTTCATGCACGCGATCGAAGCGGATGTCACCGCGACGCACGACAAGGCGCTGGCCCGCGCGCAGGATCTGCTGACGCGCGCGCAGGCCGAGTGGCGCCAGTACCGTGCGAACGGTGCGATCGGCGGCACGCAGCGGCTCGAATCCGGCATCTCCGGAGGCTTTCGCAGTCAGGCGCATCTACTGTCTGAAGCGCAGTCGCTCGCCCAGCAGGGCATGCGCATCTACACGCAGCTGAAGGCCGACCATCCGTCCGACTGGGACACGCTGCTTGCCGACATCAACGCCGAAGCGGATATGCAGCGCCGCTCACTGGAAGAACTGCGCATGGTGCTCGAACCCGGACTGTTGAAGTCGAAGCTGGCACTCATCGGAGGCGACAGCAGTGAAACGCGACAGTCACCCTGAATTGCTGTCCGAGGCGCTGGCGGACCATAGCGCCGAAGGCATCGCGATCCTGATGGCCGAGCCCGTCAAGCTCGCCCGCGCGCTGATCCTGGCGATGGCGGGGCTGGTGGTCGTCGGGCTGCTGTGGTCGTTCGTCGGCCGCGCGGATGTGATCGTGAGCGCGCCCGGCACGCTCTCGCCGGAATCGGACGTGCGCCGCTTCTATGCGCCGATCGACGGCGAACTCGCCGACGTGTACATCGCCGAGGGCCAGCCCGTATCGAAAGGCGACGTGCTTGCGCGGCTCAATGCGCGCGGCGCGATCGAGGCGGCGAGCAACGCGCTCCAGGCGCAACTGAAACTCGAGGACGCCGAGCGCGAATGGCAGCAGTTCCCCGCAAAGAAGGCGCTGATGGAGCGCAAGGTCGCGGCGCTAAAGGACCAGATCGACGTGGAGGCACGCCAGCACGAAACGCGTGTCGCCGAAGGTACGACGAAACTCGCCGAAGGCCAGAAAGCCGAACTCGACGAAGCACGCAGCATCCTCGATAACGCGCGACGCTCGCGCGATGCGGCACGGCAGGAGCTGGACAGCTATTCGCGGCTCTTTGCGCAGCCAGGCGGTGGCGGCATCGCGGAGCTTCAGGTCGAGGCGAAGCGCACCGCGTATCTGGCGGCGGAAAACGCGTATCGCGTCGCGCAGTCGAAGCTTGCGGAGCTGGACTTCCGTTTGAGCCACGAATATACGCAGGCGAACGCGCAACTCGAAACGAGCGGGCAGGAGACCACCAATCTGCAGATCCAGTACGACGCCGCCGTGCGCGAAATCGCCACGACGGAAGACAAGCTGCGGCTGCAGGTGCAAACCGCGCGGCTCGTCGCGGAGGCCGCGGCGCGCATCCGTTTCGAGAATATCGACAAGGACAACTTCCTGCTGATTCTCGCGCCGACTTCGGGCGTGATCACGGATGTCACGTCGACGCAGCCCGGCGACAAGATCCTGGCGAACGCGCCGCTTGGCGGCATTGCGCCCAAGGACGCCCGTCAGGTGCTGAAGATCGAGATTCCCGAGCACGACCGCGCGTTCCTGCACGAAGGCCTGCCGGTCAAGATGAAATTCAATGCATTTCCTTATCAGCGTTACGGGCTGATCAGCGGCACGCTTGCATTCATATCGCCCGCGACGAAACCTTCAGCGGTCGACAAGCAGCCTGTCTATGAAGGTCGCGTCACGCTCGACAAGAACTACTACCAGATCGCGGACACCCGTTATCCGTTGCGTTACGGCATGACGGCGACGGCGGAGATCGTCGTGCGCGAACGGCGTCTGATCGATCTGGGCCTCGATCCGTTCCGGCAGATTGCCGGCTGATCGAAGCGCGAAGTTGCGGCAACGAGAAGAACCGAAGGCCGCGCGCAGGTGCGCGGCCCAACCTGAGGAGCGGACGAGATGACCGCGATAGTGCGAATCGATGAAGAAGTCGTGGACGTCGCCGAATTCATCCGGCTGCTTAAACTGACCGGCCAGTTCGAAAGCCTGATCGAGCAGCTCGTGCGCGACAAGCTCACCGTGCATGCGGCGAAGAAGCAGGGTATCACCGTCACCGCCGACGAAATCCAGCAGCGCGCCGACCAGTTTCGCCGCGTGCGCGGCCTGCATCGCGCGACCGACATGAACCAGTATCTCGACACGCTCAACGTGAGTCTCGACGAGTTCGAGGCATTCATTACCGACGGGTTGTATCAGGAGAAGATGCTCGATCAGGTCGGCAACGAAGCGGCGATCGAGGAATATTTCTCGCTGAATTCGCCGAAGTTCGATGCGATCGAAGTGAGCCATATCGTGCTCGACAGCGAAGGCAAGGCGAAGGAAATGATCTCGTACCTGAACGACGATCCCGAAAGCTTCGCGGACATGGCGCGTGAACATTCCATCGCGGATACGCGCGAGGCGGGCGGCGTGATCGGCAAGGTGCTGCGCGGATCGCTGAAACCCGATATCGAGGCGAAGATTTTCAACGCGCAGGTGGGCGATCTGCTCGGGCCGTTTCCTTCGCCGGACCGTTCCTGCTATGAGATTTTCGCGGTAACCGCGAAATATCCCGCGACGCTCGATGCCGACGTCGCCGCTGAAGTGAGGCGCCTCCTGCGCGAGGGCTGGCTGATCGCGCGTTCGCAGGAACACGTGATCGAGGCGCGCTAGGCACATGGACGCGCCCCAGACCACGCCTTCGGCGGCAGAGTTTCTCTCCACGGTCGAGATTCTGTCGCCGTTCTCGCGCGACGAACTCGAACGTCTCGCGGAACACGCGCAGCCGCGCTTCTATTCGTTTGGCGAAACCGTGTGCAACGCGGGCGAACCGGCGGAAGGCCTCTTTGTGATCCGTTCAGGATCGGTACGCATCTTTACCGAGGAGCACGGCAAGGAAATCAGCATGGGCGTGCGCAAGGCAGGCGAAATCTTCGCCGATATCGCGATGCTGCGCGCGTATATGCATGAATCGTCGGTGCGTTCGTCGGCGAAGACCGAACTGCTGTTCATTCCACGCGGCGCGATCGAACCGGTGATCGCGGGCAATCAGGCCGCGATGGCGTTCATCGCGAGCTATGTCGCGATCAGTTCGGCGGGCGGCTTTGTCGCGCAGCTGTTCGATCTGCGCGGCAAGCTGAACAAGGCCGAACTCGAGGAATATGTGCGTAGCGTCGGCGTGAAGCGCGTGACGGCCGGCAAGGAAATCCTCAAGCAGGACGCACGCGACGATCGCCGTCTTTACGTTGTGCGTCAGGGCGAAGTGCGGATCGTGCGGACCGAGGACGGCAACGCGTACACGCTTGCCACGCTCAAGGAAGGCGAGATTTTCGGCGAGAAAGCCTGCCTGATGCGTCAGGAGCAGATGGCTTCCGTGATAGCGACGACCGATACGCGTCTGCTGGTGATTCCCGAGCGCACCGTCCACTTCATTCTCGAGCGCAATCCGAAACTGCGCGAAGTACTCGACGAGCGGATTCGCTACGGCGATCGCGAACTGCAACGCCAGAAGCGCATCGAGCAGCGTCGCAAGTTGCCGTTGATGCTCGATCTTCATACGAAGCCCGAGTTCGGCGAGAAGGTCATCAGGCGTTTTGCGCTCGTCGAACAGGCGGAAGAAATGGACTGCGGCGCGGCGTGCCTTGCAATGGTGTGCCGCCATTACAGCATTCCGATGACGCTCGGCAAACTGCGTGAACTCGCGAACGTGACGACGCAGGGCGCGACGCTGGACAGTCTCGCGCGCGCGGGTGAATCGCTCGGCTTTACCGCACGCGGCGTGCAATGCACGTTCGATTCGCTGCGCGGCTTCGACCTGCCGTTCATCGTGCACTGGGAAGGCTATCACTACGTTGTCGTGTACGGCCTGTCGAAAGATTACGTGTGGGTGGCCGATCCCGCACTTGGCTTTCGCAAGCTCACGGTCGAGGACTTCGAGCGTGGCTGGAGCGGGACGTGTCTGGTGTTCACGGCGGGGCCGGATCTCGTGCAGATCTCGGCGTCGCGCTCACCGTGGATCCGCTTTGTCGGCTATCTCACGCCGTACAAGAAGATTCTCGCGTACCTGTTCCTTGCGACGTTCGTGATCCAGGTGCTGGGCGTGATTCCGCCGCTCATCATCCAGAACATACTCGACGGCGTGATCGTCCATCAGAACGTGAGCCTGCTGCATCTGCTGATCGTCGGGCTGATCATCGCGAACGTGTTTTCCCAACTGATGTCGTCGATCCGCGCGTATCTGGCGAACTTCATGGTGCGCAACATGGACTTCGCGATGATGTCGCAGTTCTTCAGGCACACGATGTCGCTGCCGTTCTCGTTCTTCGCAAAGCGCAAGACTGGCGACATCTTCGCGCGCTTTCAGGAGAACCTGACGATCCGAGCGTTCCTGACCGAATCGACGGTGACCACCGCGCTCAATCTGCTGATGGTGTTCATCTACTTCTCGATCATGTTCTTCTATAACGTGAAGATGACGCTGGTGCTGATCGCGTTCGTGATTCCGATCATGGCGCTCACCGCCATCGCCACGCCGAAGATCAAACGCTATGCGCGCGAATCGTTCACCGCATCGACTGATTCGAAGTCGTTCCTCATGGAAGCGCTCGCGGGCGTCGAAACGGTGAAGGGCATGGGCATCGAGCGGCCGGTGCGTCTGCGCTGGGAAAAGAAATACGCCAAAGCGCTCGAAGTGCAGTATCGCGCGCACGCGTTCAGCATTCTTGTCGGGCTTGGCAGCCAGTTGCTGAACGCCGCGACGACGATCGCGATCCTGTGGGTCGGCGCGAATCTCGTGCTTGCGCGCGAAATGACGATCGGCCAGCTGATTGCATTCAACGCGTTCATGGGCAGCGTGCTAAGCCCGCTGATGGGTCTCGTCGGATTGTGGAGCATGTTGAACGATGCCGGTGTCGCGATGGAGCGGCTAGGCGACGTGCTCGATATCGAACCTGAACAGAAGCCGCAGGACCTTGCCTCGCGCGTGATGCTGCCCGATCTGCAGGGCGAAATCAGCCTGAACGGCGTGTATTTCCGTTACGGCGACAGCGATAGCGCGTATGTGCTCGAGAACATCAGCTTCGATATCAAGCCAGGCGAGCTCGTTGCCATTGTCGGGCGCAGCGGGTCGGGCAAGACCACGCTGGCGAAACTGCTGGTGGGTTTTTACGCGCCGTCGGAAGGCAGGATGTCGGTGGATGGCTACGACCTCAACGTGATCGACAAGGCGTATTACCGCGCGCAGATCGGCTACGTGATGCAGAGCAATCTGCTGTTTTCCGGCACGATCGCGGAAAACATCGCGAGCGGCGACGATACGCCCGATCGCCGCCGCATCGAGGAAGTCGCGAAAATGGCCGACGCGCATGCGTTCATCAGCAAGATGCCGCTCGGCTACGAACAGATCGTCGGCGAGCGGGGCATCGGTTTGTCGGGCGGCCAGATCCAGCGGATGTGTATCGCACGCGCGCTGTATCACGATCCGCGTCTGCTGGTGTTCGACGAAGCGACGTCGGCGCTCGATTCGCAGTCCGAGAGCAATATTCTCGGCAACATGCACGATATCCTGAAGGGACGCACGGCGGTCATCATCGCGCACCGGCTCAGCACGATCATGCGCGCGGACAAGATTCTCGTGCTGTACGAAGGTGCGATTGTGGAACAGGGGCGTCACGAGGACCTCGTGCAACGCAAAGGCATGTATTACCAGCTCGTGCAAAAACAGTTGAGCGCGTGATGCAGATACTCGACCAGCCCGAAGACAGCAGTCCCGCGATCTCGTACGCCGCCCTGATCGAGAAGATCGAAATCCTGCGCTCGACGCTGCGCTGGTCGTCGCGGCTCGAACGCGCGGATATCGAGAAGCTGCTGCGTCAGGCGAATACGCTGCGCGACGAAGTCATGCAGATGTCGCACAAGGAGCGCTTCGTGCAGGCGGCGGTGGCCGAACCGGTGCGCATCGAGCAGTCGCGCCAGGCGCGGCGCCAGGGGCTGCTCGAACGCAGCTTCATTTTCGAAGGCACATTCGGCGACAACCCGCGGCTGCTCGAAGCGCTCGAAATCGCGGAGAAAGCCGCGCCGACCGATCTGCCCGTGCTGATCGACGGCGAGAGCGGCACCGGCAAGGAGCTGATGGCGAAGGTCATTCACGCGAACGGCGGCCGCGCGGACAAGCCGTATATCTCGGTGAACTGCGGCGCGATTCCCGACAACCTGCTGGAGTCGGAGCTGTTCGGGCATCGGCGAGGCGCGTTTACCGGCGCGTCGAGCGATCGCAAGGGCAAGTTCGAAAGCGCGCATACCGGCACGATCTTTCTCGACGAAATCGGCGAGTTGCCGCTGGCAGGCCAGGTGAAACTGCTGCGCGTGCTCGAAGCGCACGAAATCCAGCGCGTGGGTTCCGATGAGCCGATTGCCGTCGACACGCGCATCGTCGCGGCGACCAACCGCAATCTGCGGCAGCTGAGCGAAGAGGGCCGGTTTCGCGAGGACCTGTTTTACCGGCTAAGCGTGATTCACGTGACGCTGCCGCCGCTGCGCGAGCGGCGCGACGAAATCCCGCTACTGTTTTCATGGTTCGGCGACGAAGCCGCCGGTGCGCTCAAGCGGCGGCCGGTTCGCCTCACGCCGCGGCTACGCGATTTCCTGTTGAGCTACGCGTATCCGGGCAACATCCGCGAGCTGCGCAACGTGATGTACCGCGTGTCGTGTCTCGCGGGGGATACGGCCGACATCGAACATCTGCCGGTCGACATGCGGCCCGCGGCAAGTGCTCCGGCGACCTCGGGTGGCGCCCATCCGGCCGGCGCGAACGGCGAGGGCGTCACGAACCTGATGTCGCTCAGCGACGCAAAGCGGGCCGCCAGCGATGAAGCCGAAAAGGCGTTTCTCGAACGCGGTCTTCACGAAGTGGGCGGCACGGTGGCGGAACTCGCGCGGCGCGTCGACATGAACCGCTCGCATCTGCAGATGCTGCTGAAGAAACACGGCCTGCATTCGAAGGATTTTCGCAATCACGCCAGCAAGGAAAGCCGCGACGACAGCGAAGAGAAAGAGGCAGGCTGAGGTCGTTCGAAGTGCGGCATCGGGCCATGCCCACGCAAACGCGTTTCAGGGCGCGGGGTTGAGCAACGTCTTGTCGGATGCAGCCGGGTCTTCCGCCTGCACGACCACGGCCGTGATGTTGTCGCGCCCGCCTCGTGCGAGCGCGATTTCCACCAGTTCATCCGAAGCGCGCAGGCAGTCGGCCGATGCCAGTGCAGCCAGGATTTCCCGGTCGCTCACCTCGTTGCAGAGTCCGTCGCTGCAAAGCAGGAAGATGTCGCCGTCGGCGACTTCGATGGCGGCTTCGTCGAGATCGAGCCGGTCCGTCGCGCCGACCGCGCGCGTGATCATGTGCTGCGCGGGATGATTGCGCGCTTCCTCGTCGGTGAGGTGGCCCATCAGGCGCAGTTCCTCGACCTGGCTGTGATCGCGCGTCAATTGCCGCAACTGGCCCTGCCGCAGCAGATAGATGCGGCTGTCGCCGGCCCACAGGTAGCCGCAGAACCGGTCGCACGCGAGCAGCACGACGACGGTGCTGCCGATGCGTTGCACCTGACGTCGCGCGGCTTCTTCGCGGAGCTGTTTGTTCGCGACCTGCAGGCGTGCGCGCGCATCCGCGATAAAACGCTTCATGCTCGCGGGCGGCGCCAGCTGGCTTAACGTTTCGATGACGAGACGGCTCGCCAGATCGCCCACCGCATGGCCGCCCATGCCATCGGCGACGGCCCAGCGTCCGAGCCCGGACTGATCGAGGCAGGCGTCTTCGTTGATCTCACGGACGCGTCCCACGTCGGAACGCGCCGATGACGTCCATCGAAACTGGCTTGCACAGGTCACGACATTTACACCGCATTGTTTTTGCTGCGCGCGTCGGGAGAAACGGTGAGGTTCGAATTCGAACCGGTGTTGTTGACGTCGACCGACTGGAACGTGTTGATCATCTGGTTAGCATAGAAGCTGTTCGAGATCTCGTACAGGTTAACGGTCGGGCCGAAGCTTGGCGTTTCTCGAACGTAGGGCTGGATCCAGCCATACACCCACGGCGCACCGCCGCCGCCCCGGATCGCGGCCATTGCCTTGCGATCCAGCGCGAGATTCAACGAGAGGTCATTCACAGTAATGGAAGCCATGGTGGGTCTCCGGTTGGCCGTCTGTCCCGGCCGGGTCAAAAGAAGTCTGAGCCCCTATATGCAAGGGCCATGCCGAAAGTCCCGGCGTCACACGCGTATCGCGTAACGCCTTGATTATTTGAAGATTAATGGCGTGCGCGCGGACCCGGCACACGTCATTTCCCGCCTGTTCGTTGGTCCAGCGCCAACAGCGGCCGCCGCATGGCGGTGGCCGACCCAACACCCAGAAAGTAAAGACGCACGGGCACGCCCTGATTTGAAATGGCGGTTCGTCGCCAACAGTTCGCCAGAAATTGTGTCGGCCCGAGCCGCACATCCGGTGTCGTGCCGGCCTGTGCGAAAACGTGAATATCGATATAAATCAATGGTTTGTGTGGCATGGCCCGGTTGATGCGCAATACCGGTCAGAAGTGTTGGCCATCGGATGCAGGCACCGCTTGCAGCAACCAGACGAACCAGACGAATCGGGGCAGCCATGAACAGCAACCAGCAACTGACATGCAGCGAAGGATGGGGCAAGGACCCCATCGTCGTTTCGATGTCGCCGGACCTTCCGCTGCGCACGTACAGCGAACTTCCGGCCGGCGCGCATCTCGTCACGGAACGTCGCGGCTACGAACACCACGGCATCTATGTCGGTGACGGCCGGGTGGTGCACTACGCGGGTTTTGCAAACTCGACGCATCGCGGTCCGGTCGAGGAAGTCACGCTGGCGCAGTTCGCCGCCGGCCACATGGTGATGGTCCGTCCTTATCCGCACGCCCGCTACGGCAGCGAAGAAGCCGTGCGCCGCGCACGCTCGCGTCTCGGTGAAAACCGTTATCGCCTGCTCACCAACAACTGCGAACACTTCTGCGCGTGGTGCCTGCTTGGCAGGAGCCATAGCGAGCAGGTGCAGACCTGCCTCATGCATCCGCGTGCCGGTGTGCGCGCGCTCGTGTGCCTCGTCAAGGCATTCGTCGAAGGCGGCAGAAACGATGCGTATGTCGCGGCGCACGCCGCCTGACACCGCCCATGTATTCCCGAACCGGCAGAAAGGAGACCATCATGAACGCCGCAGAAAAGTCGTTGCACGAGGCCGTCGACAAATGGCTTGCGCCGACGCCCGCGATGCCCGCCCGTGTCACGCGTTTTTGCCACGGCGTGGCGCGTCGCCGCTACGTATGCGTCGAGGCGCTGCGTCCGGGCGGCCTGCTGTCGATCATTTTTTTCCGCCACGACGACGGATCATGGAACGTATTCCCGCCCGCCGCCGCCCGTCCCGCGATGGACGGCCGCCGGCTCGCGGCATGAGCGCCTGTTCCGGTCCACACTGTCAGGAAGCCGGCAGCGCGCCTGCAGCAGGCATGACGCGGGTGTGTGACACTGGTGGCTAGCGTACATACGCCTCGCGCCGTTGCGTGAGAGGGTGACGCGATAGAGGAAACGGCATCGCTACCATGAGAAAGGTCGCTGTCCATGCACTGATCGCGCTTGCCACCGGCGGCGTCATGTTCACGCCGGTCCTGTGTCGCGCCTACGAACTCGATCCGCAACTCGACTGCAAATCGAACGCGCACGACTACATCTCCCAACTGCTCAACAGCCAGTACATCGAGCCGAACCCGATGCGCGTCGAGGCCAACTCGATCAACGCGTTCCGGCCGATACGCGGCAGCAATCTCACTGCTTTCGGATTTCGCGTCTACGCCGTGCTCGGCTATGAACATGACGACGCGATCTTCAGGAAGGGGAGTGGCGAGCCGATCAGCGATTCCGCTTACGGCGTCGTGGTGAACGGTCCCGCTGAAACCGTGGAGTCGCGGGTGCGCGAAGCGGGCAGCGGGGCCATCGTCAAACAGGTGGTCCCGCTTCTGGTCACCGCGATCCTGTGTGACGGGCGATAACGGCGGCGGTGCGCTGGCGTGCCGCCGTGCGATGCGAGGGTCAGGAGTGGCGCTTGCCGAAGCGCGGGCGCAGACGGCGAAAGCGCTCCCGCTTGTGTTCCTCTTCAAAATGCGCGATCGACGGCTTGACGAGATCGCTGCGCGACACGATGCCGACGAGGCGCCGGCTATCCATGTCCGTCACCACCGCGAGCCGTTCCAGACCGTGTACCGCGAGCCGCGTCGCGACGAGACGGCAGGTTTCGTCGGCCAGCGCGAACACCGCTGAATGCATGTGCAGCACGTCCGCGAGCGTCTGGCTGGATGCGGCGTCGGTGTCGGCGCCGGCGGCGCGCACGCTTTCGAGCATCGCGCGGTCCACCACGCCCAGCACCGCGCCGTCTTCGACCACGGGATACGCACGGCGCGTCTGCGTCTCGCCGAACCACGCGGCGAGGGCGTCGCGCACGGTGAGTTTTGCATCGATGGCGTCGACCGTGCGCGTCATGACTTCGTCGACATAATGACGTTCGAGCGGATCGACGCCGTACTCACGATAGATGTGATAGCCGCGACGCGCGATTTTCTCGGTCATGATCGAGCGTTTCATGACGACCGTGGCGAAACCGTGCGCCACCAGCGTCGCCGCGAGCAGCGGCAGCAACGCGTTGGCGTCATGCGTCAGGCCGAACGCGAAGACGATCGCCGTCAGCGGTGCGCCCAGCGTGGCGCCGAGCGTTGCCGCCATGCAGATGAGCGGCCACAGCGCCGGTTCGCTTCCGGGCAGCACGTGGCCGAGCACGACGCCGAGTCCCGCGCCCAGCATGAGCAGCGGAGCCAGCACGCCGCCCGAGGTGCCCGAGCCCAGCGCCACGACCCAGATGACCGCCTTCACGATCAGGATCGCCAGCGCGATCTGGAGGGCGATGTGCTGGTGCAGCAGGTCGCCGATCACGTCATAGCCGACGCCGAGCGCGCGAGGTTCGATAAATCCGCCGATACCGACGACGAGGCCGCCGAGCGCGGGCCACCACATCCAGTGAACGGGCAGCTTGCCGAACAGGTCTTCGGTCTTGTAAAGCGCCGCGGAAAGACCGGTCGCTAGCGCGCCCGACAGCAGGCCCGCGACCACGCACGAGACGAGCGACCAGGCATCCGGCGCCGCGGTATTGAGCGGAAAGAGCGGGCCGGTGCCGAAGAACGCGGCACGCGCGAAACCCGCCACGGCGCACGCGAGCGCGACGGGCAGAAAGCTGCGCGGGCGCCATTCGAACAGCAGCAGCTCGACGGCAAGCAGGACAGCCGCGACGGGCGTGCCGAACACCGCCGTCATGCCGGCCGCCGCGCCCGCGACCAGCAGCGTCTTGCGCTCAGCCGAAGTGACCTTCACGCACTGCGCGAGCAGCGAGCCCAGCGCGCCACCCGTCATGATGATCGGGCCTTCCGCGCCGAACGGGCCGCCGCTGCCGATCACGATGCCCGACGACAGGGGCTTGAGGATCGCCACTTTCGGCGACATGCGGCTCTTGCCGAAGAGAATCGCCTCGATGGCTTCGGGAATGCCGTGGCCGCGGATTTTCTCGGAGCCGAAACGCGCCATCAATCCGACGATCAGGCCGCCCACCGCCGGAATCACGATGACCCACGCACCGAGCGTATTGAGCGCCGGCGAACGGTCCGCAAACGAAAAACTACCGAAGAAGAACAGATTCGTGAACAGATGGATCAGGTTCAGCAGCACGAAGGCCGCGAACGTGCTGAGCGCGCCGATGACGGCTGCCAGTGCGGAAATGCCGGGCAGTCGTGAGTTGGTTGAAAAATCCCGCTTGTGTGTATCGTGTTGCATGGTGGTTTACAGATCAATTTGAGGAATCGTGAGGGCACCCTTGAGCGAGCGGAGTTCGGCGCGGTGCAACTCGGCAAGACGCGCAAGCACTCGTTCACCGGCCTTCAGCAGATGAACTTCCACCTGGCGCCGGTCGGTTTCGCTGACTTTGCGTGCCACCAGCTCCAGCGCCTCGCACCGCGAGACCAGTGCGACCACGCTATGGTGTTGCGCCTGCAGGCGCTCGGCCAGCTCGCCGATGGTCGCCCAGTCGCGCTCCGGGTAGCCCTTGATATGAAGCAGCAGCAGATACTGCAGCGGCGTGATGCCTTCGCCCTGTGCAGCCCGCTCGGAAAAACGCTCGAAGCGCCGCATCTGGTAACGAAACTCCGACAGCTGCTCGAAGTCCGGCTTCGTCAGCCCGCGCGTGATTACTTTCATTCGGGAATGGCCTGTCTGTGAAGCAGATTAAACGGCGAATATATCGCAATATGATACTGATTCAGCCGTTCGGAAAGTCATGCGACGAGGCGTTGCTGAACCTGCGTCTGCTTGTACAAGCCGGAAATCAGGTCTGCCTGCGTGATGATGCCGGCGAGCTGGCGTGTCGCGTCCAGCACGGGGATGTGATGGTGTCCGTGGTCCGCGAAAAGCGGCACCAGGTCGCCGATCGGCGTGCTGGCCTCCACGACGCACACGTTCTTGCTCATCAAGGTGTCGACGGTCGTTTCGGGGTTCGGCGCGCGGGTGAACCAGCGCGCGGACAGGCTTTCGGTCGGGTTTTTCCGCGCGCCCGTCGGGTTGCCCGACAGATCGGCGCGGGTGACGATGCCAACCACGTGCCGGGTTGCATCGGTGACCGGGAGCGCCTTGATGCCGTGGCGCGTGAGCAGGTTCAGCGCCGCTTTGACCGTGGTGGATGGTGCAACGCTGACCACGCCTTTCGACATCACGTCCGCACAGGTGGTCCCGCTGAAGGTGCGCGCGTAGGTGCGCATCTCGGCTTCGTGCAGCAGCGATTCCAGGTCGTCCGGATCGATGGCGAGCAGTTCGCCGCGCCGGTTGATAACCGCTTCAAGATCCGCGCGCGTGACGCCGCCGCGCGGCTCGCTGCGGCCTGCCGCCGCGCCCGACGACGCGTGTGCGGCATGGGGATAGCGGTGCCCGGTGATCGCGTGCCAGACGAGCGCGGCGCACAGCAGCGCGGCCGACTGCATCGCGATCGGCGCGAACACGAAACCAAACCCGAGCGCATGGACGGCCGGGCCGCCCAGCACCGCGGTCAGCGCGACCGCGCCCGAGGGCGGGTGCACGCAGCGCAGCGCGAACATCGCGCAGATCGCGAGCGCGATCGCGAGCGACGAGGCGAGGACCGGATCGGCGATCCAGTGCGCGCAGAACACGCCGACCGTCGCCGAAACCAGATTGCCGCCGATGAGCGACCATGGCTGCGCGAGCGGGCTCGACGGCACGGCGAACAGCAGCACGGCGGATGCGCCCATCGGCGCCACCAGCAGAGGAATGAGCGCGAGGGGCCCGACGAGGAAATGCGTGAGTACCCCGGTGAAGCCGATGCCGATCAGCGCGCCGAGGCACGCACGGACCCGTTCCGGCCAGCGGACGGTGAGGGCGGCGGGGGCGAAGCGGGCAAGCCACGAGAGCGTGGAGGATGCGGACAGCGTATTGGTGAGGTTCGGACGGAGCACGGCCTGGCGGGTCGGGTGAAAAGTGCCGTCACCATAAGCGAAACCTTCGATTAAGGGAAAGAACTTATTCTCATGAATGTATGCTGCTGTGATATAAATTGGGGTTCGCCCAAGCAGGAAGTGGCTTGGGTTTTGGGCTGGAAGCCCTATAAATGCGGGGTAGTTGCTGTGGGGGACGCCGGATGCGCGCCTCGGACACATCTCACGGTGTGATATATCTCGGCATGAAAACCCCGGGATGGCTTGAGCTGGCCGCCGGAAGTTGGGCAGTTTGATGGAGCGCGGGTTGCGTCGATGAGACGTGCTGCCTGGTTCTTTTGGGATCGTTACCGGCGTCCAGAATTGAGTCATCGTCCCAACCCGACACACAGCCGCTCGCGAGGGCGTGGACCGTAACCGACCCTCTCCGGCCCTTGGAAGCCGCGAGGTCCGAACGGCTGCTCTCGCCAGGCAACGGACTGACGTGGCTCGTATTCGGCCATATGGCGAGTTCGGCGCCAACCGAATACAGCCGGCACCGCAAGTCTGGAGGCGAGCTAGTTACGTCTTCAATAATGAGAGACGTGCGCCGGGGAAAAGTGACACCCTCCCTTACGTAACCAGTCAAACAACATTCAAAAGCGGATTCGTATCTGAAAAAAAGATACAAGCGAAATTTTTTGGTGTTAGCGTCCCCTCTTTTTCATCATCAAGAGATTTTAGATAAGTTTTTTCAGCCGCGGACAAGGCTTTTAATATAGCATTAATCGTTGTTTTTCCTCCCATTATACTGGTCATGCGCGTGACCGAATTCAGAAGTATGTCCAAATAGGAATGCAGGTTCTCAACCAAAACGTCGAGATCCCCATGCGATGTCGCACTATGCATTAGAGTATTACGGGTTATATATATCCGCCGAATTTGCCACTCTAATCGTTTCCGGTGTCTAAGAAGCTCCTCCTTAGCCTTCCCTCGCGTCGAGAAATTTTCGAACAAGGAAAACATCCTGTATCGCAACAATGGAGAAACAGATGGCAGCTTTAAAAGTTCATCGAGCTTGCCGGAAAACTCAGGGCATACGATAAGCGCCGCGACTCTTTTATCAAAGACATCGCCACAAGGCAGGCTATTTATAATGTCGGCAGCTTGCGCGCCAGCATTTTTCACGCCCGTCACAACATACCTGAATTTCTTTTCTGCATAGACCAGTATCTGGGACGGCAAGATATGATCGAGCACCGAGCCAATTCTGGGGCTCTCATCGATGGGTTGAGGTACGAAGCCCTCCAATGCGGCCCATAAGTCGATGAGCTGATTCTCAAGAGAACTTGAATCTAACGCCTCCTTATGAAATCGAAGGGCGGAAATCAAAGATTTTTTTGAAGAATCTGATAGATTTCCAATGGCGGATATCAGATCCTTCGTTTTAGTTTGATCGGTGACCGTGAGGGTTTGGCGAGTCTGGCCGCGTAACATAACATTGGTGGGGCGCCTAATTCGCAACTCTTTCCCAGACTCCACGTCTTTAATTAGACAATCGTGCGCGAAATACGCTATCGGGGAGTGATTTAAAAACTGATAGATAGAGTTATTTGCGTTAATTGACGTAAAAAAACTTTCGCGAGCACTAAAAGCATCGCAGGCCTCAATATCGGTACGAAGCGCGTACATATTAAGGCCGCCTTGTTCGTGAGATGTACCATCAGCCAATTCGAGCAAGGAAAGATTGTCAAATCCGTTTGGCTTCTTACTGAATTCCAACCGGCTAGACCGCCCCGCCTCTTCCGGTAGATTCAGTCTGCATCGGGTTATGCCTGTATATTTTTTTCGCTCACCAGTAAATTTAGAAAAGAATTCCGAGATGACCGTCTTGACGTCGATTTCATCTTGCTTCGAAAGTTTTGCCGCGAGACAGGTCTTTGATATATGTCGTATATATTCGCGACTGTAACCATGCGACTGGAGCTGGACAACAAGACTATCGCTCACCGCCGAAATTTTTTTCTTTTCCTTCTGCGAAATAATTACATTCAACAAAAGATCTTGAGCGAAAATCATATAATTCGATAACAAGCCGATTGCGCCGGCTAAAGAGTCAGCGGCTTCAAGTATCAAACGGGGCTTATTTTCCGAAACAGCATCCTTGACTTCGTCGACCATGCGAAGCAATACGTTTTTGTTGTGCATTGTCTGGATGACGTAGTCGCTTCTAATGCTGTCAGCAAGCTCCTCTAGGAGTGGACTAAGAGCTTGCGCTTTCTGAGTCGTTGCGTAAGTGTGTCGGAGTAGCCGCTCCAATTCCCGCGCGCGCCCTGGCGTGTTCAGCGCCGATACCTTGAAAGAATCGTCAGTGGAGTGAGCTAGAAGCTCGCGCATCCGCTCGGAGAAGAAAATGAGGCCTTCGAGCGCGTCTTTGTTGTGTGCGTTGTTCACGCGAACGGTTTTCATGTCAATCCCCGGTATTTGTAGGCATGTAGTCGCAGGCGAAAGCCTATCTTACTGTCTGGAGCCAGGGAAGTTTTGTAGGCTACCGATAGCGAAAGATCGTTCCGACTGTGTACGAGTAGCGGAGGCAAGGACGTCCGAAGATTGTTGTAGATTTGACGTTTAGATGGCGACCGAAGAGCACGATCGAGTGGCCGAAGATGGCCGGCTAACGCCCGACGACCGAGCGCGCGATCGCCGTGGGCACGGCCTCGTATGCACATCTATGTGCAACGAAGGAGGATCTTCATTTTTCCTCTAGATCATCAGTCCTGGACCGATTGGCATACTGGAGTCACTGCAGGTTGATTCGTTACGATAAAACGTGCACATCGTTTCGCTATCGCAATTGTCGTTACCATACCGGGGGTTCGGATCACTTATCGATGCGGAATTCGACTTCAGGCGTTTTTCCTTCCCGTGTATGCGCGTGCATTTCGAAAAATTTACCTCGCAACCCGGACATCATGTCCTCGCCGATCTCCCGCTGCAGGACCCCTGTGTGGAAGCCCGCCCAGACAAACAGCGGTGAGGCTGCCATGACATATGTTTGGCATGAAAGTGCTTTGCCACGATACCGCTCATGAAACACGGTAATTAAACTTCCCTCCGCAGATATCTTGCCGAGTTTCCTGACGTCGTCGAACATCGCCGCTTTCCCGCGTGGCGCGTACTTCAGTTCAACAATGCTTATTACTTTTGTTGCCGAACAGATAGCAAAATCAGGTCTAACTTTGCTTTTTTCGGCAGTCTTCTCTCCAAGTGTGATTAAAGGTTCTACAAACACACGAACCTTCGGAAAATGCTCCGAAAAACTTGCTTGCAGTTCAGACCACAAAATTGCCTGGAGCGCGCGTTCCGAATTCACAAAACCGCGATCGTATTTGTCGACTGTTTTACACCATGCTTCTTTCAATGCGCTTCGCAGCTTCGGTCGATTTGTCACGAATATGCTCGCTCTTATGTTGCAATTTTAAGAAATCGTCCCCGTCCGGTGCAAAGATGTCCGATAGGGATCGACGGTCTCGCATCGAGTTGACGTCAATCCCGATGTTAACGGCACTGAAACTGGCAACTTTAAGATTATCGCAACGGGTCAGTATTGGCATAGCGACAAGGGCAGGTGGCCGAATTTGAACGAGCTAAAGTCGGAAGTGCGCGGCACCTATACCACAAGTTTCGCGATAATTGCAGGGGGGCGGATTATCGCGGCCTTCGTGTGATAGTGCCTTTTCGCCGGCGCAGGTGCTATCGCTAAAAACATGACCTGACCGCCGATCTGTTCATATTTCGCAAGAGGGATGCGCGTTGCGTCGGTTTACCAGAATGATTAGTGGTACAGGCATGGCGTTGTTATTGGTTGCGAGTGTGGCGCCTTCCGTGTTTGCCGCCAACAATGCGGACACATGGAACATCACGACTTCGTACCCTCCCGACACTGTGTCGGGTCATGGTATCGCGACCTTTGCTTCCGAACTTGCACGAGCAACGAATGGCAACCTCGTGGCCCAAACGCATTTCGGCACGCCGCTGCCTTCTGACGTACTCGACGCGTTGAAAGACGGTCGGTTTGACGTGGCCTCCGTGTTCGCCAGCTCGTTGATTCCCGTTGACTCGGTCTTTGCCCTCTCTACCCTGCCTTTCGAGATCAGTTCGATTGACGAAGCCAGGCAGTTGGCGTGCATGGCGCGCGAGCAATACGAAAAATCACTCGGCGCTGCCGGCCTGCACCTGCTTTTCGTCACGCCGTGGCCACCAACAGGTATCTGGTCGAAGCAGGCATTAGAGACGCTCGATGACTTCGAGGGACTTCGTCTACGTGCTTACGACAAGGCGTCCGCAGGCGTTTTCACCATGCTCGGCGCAAAGGCGGTGGCAAGCTCGGCGAGCGAGATGCAGAGTCGAGTTGAAAGCGGCCAGCTTGACGCGGTGCTGTCCTCGGGCGACGGCGAGGTTGGCCGGGCTTTTGCTCCACATCTGCCAAATTTCACCGCGGTGTCGTACGCTTATCCGCTGTCGTTTGTCGTGGTAAGCAGAAGCCGCTTCAATGCCCTCTCACCTGAAATCCGGGCCGCCGTACAAAAAGCGGCAACTGAGACAGAGCGTCTGGAGTGGAAAGCGCTTCCTGAACGCGTCAAAGCCAATTACGCTGCCATGGTACGTGCCGGTATCGATGTACACGAATCCGTCGGTGCGGCCCTTCGTCTCGCGATGCATGCCGCGGGTGCCGCACGCACGACCAGCTGGCTTGAGCAGGCGCCGTCCGACGCACGCGCACTGCTGGTCCGTTCGTCTCGGGAAGATGCCGAGGACTCCTGCGGCACATCGATCGCCCGATAACGTTTCGAGCGGATCCCCAACGGGGCGGCGCCGCATTAGGGGGAACTCTCCCGCACCGGTTGCGTCGCGGAATAACAGTGCCGAAGCGACTTACAGCAAATCGTTCTGTTGAGCTAGACGCGCGGCCTCGTTAATCCGGTTTGTGCCCATTTTCTCGTTTATCCGTGAGTACATGGAATAGATGCTCGCGACCGAGAGCCCCATGCTCTTCGCCACCTCTTGTGCGGGTTCCGCTATCAGCACAAGCCGAAGTGCAATCAGGTCGCGTTCATCGAGTTCAAACTTGGCGACCATCAAGTTGCGCCGCGCCATCATGCGTACATCCAGAAGCGTCATCGCAATTGCGCGCAAGAGCGCCTGCCATTCAAACAGTCGCGCTTCCCCCCCATCTTCAACTTCGACTTCGCTCGCGACATGTAAGACGCCAAGGAGCGATGTCGCGCGGGAATGTGCAGGGACGATCAGGTTGCTCCGAAACCCGTATTGACGGGCCGTGGTGCGCATAGCACGTTGGCCTGCGCTGGTTATCTGGATGCTACTGCCGAGCGCTGGCATCGCATTGACCCGTGCGTACTGAAGATATGGGTCATTGCTGTACCAGTGGCGGTGCTGATAGATCTGAATCCACTCCGGGTTGCATCCAACGAGGAAGCGATAATCGGTCGTGGGTCCGTTCGTGTCCACCCGGAAGGAACTGAAGATAAACGAGGGAACCTGAAGCCGCGAGAAAATGGCTCTGAGCCGCGGATGAAGTTCTATGTCGTCTCTGCACTCACCTAGCACATTGATTGCGGCCAGCACCTCCCCGATACTCGCTTGCATTCCCTCCACAACCTCTCAGAAAATATTAGGTTCGCTCATTCTTCTTGGCTTACAAGCTGACGAATTTTCTCTTGAATGGCACTATAGTGCCGTTCCAACTGCGCGAAATACGGGTCTGCAGTCAGATAGTCGTACACGGCGGCGTGCGCATCCACCAAAACGGAGTGGATGAAGGATGTGCCATCCGCCTGAATAAGCTCCCGTTCGAGGAGGATCAGTGCTTCACATACCAGCAGTCTCACGCTTACGCGCTCGCGTCCGACCGCGACTTCGGCCGCGTAAATAACAGTTTCCCGATTTTTCACTTACTGCGTCAGCCATGAGTTTTACTCACATAAGCATACCTTCTTCAAGGGCCCGCAACCTGTCTCAATAATTGAAAGGCCGCGTTTGCGTCGAGATGAGCGCCGAAGGACTCTAGTACCGATACCGACGAGCTGGGAGCTACCTTTGCAGATAGCTCGTCCGATTCCAGCATAACTGTCCGGCCTGAATGTGTTACGCACCCGACCGCCGAGGCCAATATATCAGCCGAACATGACTGGGGTCCGATTACCACACCCCGGATCGGACTATTCTTGAGTAACTCAAACGCGCCAAAGCCACCCGAGAAGGTGCCAAGCATCAGGCGCACGCCTGTGCTGGCAAGTGCAACGGCGCGTTCTGCCGCGAGGACGGGCTCGTCAAAAAACGCGATTTCCGGGACTTCCAGCACGAATTCGTCTGGCACAAATTCAAACCTCCGCACGAGTTCGCGGACGATGAGGGCGCAGTCGACGTTGAGAAACTGTTCTTTGTCCAGCGGATAGCTAAGTCGTGTGGGCTCAGCCCCATCTTCGCGCCAGCTCGAGAGGGTGAGGCAGATCTGAACAAGGGCGAACTCAGTTATCGGCCCAAGTAGCCCATTTTCTTCGTTGATTGACAGGGAGGAGTTCACGGGCACCAGGTTGCCGTTCTCCTCCAGGACGGCAACTTCGACACGAAAACCTCCCACACTCTTGCTGTGCGTCTCACGGACGGGGTAAAAGGCAAGCCGGAGACTTCCGTCGCTTAACGCGATGCGCAAGCGTTGCTCGTTTTCAACCGCCAGACGCCCGCTCTCGCGCATCTCGTTTGAATAGTATCGCCAGTTCGTCTTGTGCGTACTCACCATCTGCGCCTTGGCGGCGTACATCGCCTCGTCGGCCTCGCGAATAAGCGTCGAAACGCCATCCTCACTGCGTGCACGTATCGAGACTCCAATGCTTGCCCGGATATTGAAGACGTTTCCGCGCAACGTGACCGCCGCCTCAAATATGGCGATAATCGCATCTATCACCTTGTGTGTCGCAGGATAGACGTCTGCATCGCTATCATCAGGCGTCACAATCACGAGAAATTCATCACCGCCAAACCGGCCGATAGTGTAAGGCAACAGCCCTTGCCGAAGTCGCACGGAAATTTTCTTCAACAACTGGTCACCGGCTTCGTGGCCGAGCGTGTCGTTAACCTGTTTAAGATTGCCAAGGTCGATGTAGACGACAGCGAGGCGGTTCAGGCATGACTGCCTTGCCATTTCCTCGTTTAACCGCGCGAGTAGCCCATAGCGGTTCCACAGAGCCGTGAGTGCATCGGTCTCGGAGAGGACTCGAAGCCGGTCGCGACTCTTGAAGAGGCGATGTACGAGTACCGATATCGCGATCACGAACATCGCGAAAAAGAACGATAGCAAGGCGGTGCTCGTGAGATACACCGATTTCATGTTGTTAAAGGCCGTCAGCGAATCCGAACGACGAAGGGACACCTCGACGTGAAGCGGATAGCCCGGCACGGTACGCTGCGCAGTTATCTGATCCACAAGTTTCCTAGTGGGTTCTCGACTATCGCGACTTTTCGCCTGCTTGCCTGTTGCTTCCTCCTCGACCCCGTCATCGGAGAGCTTCGAGCCGTCCTGTAGGAAGACAGCCGCCGAGCCGTTCTCCCCGAGCGCAGCGACATCAGTAAATCCGCGTGTGAGGTAGCGTCGGTCCTCGGAGACGACTACCACACCCGCGAAGTTACCGTTCTTTGTCTCCAGCCGACGCGTC
Organism: Paraburkholderia gardini; assembly: GCF_907164545.1. NCBI lineage: Bacteria > Pseudomonadati > Pseudomonadota > Betaproteobacteria > Burkholderiales > Burkholderiaceae > Paraburkholderia > Paraburkholderia gardini. The sequence goes on from NZ_CAJQZB010000040.1 coordinate 48,640, forward strand.
AGTTGAATTGTCCATTTCCCGGAGACTCGGCCGAGCACCGGTTTGCTGATATAGAGTCCAGGTACATCAGGCGTCCGATGGACCGCAAAGTGCTGGCGGTCAGTAATGTAAACGCCGCCGGCGTAAGGGATAGTGCTTTGTAGAATACGTCCGGCGGGGTCGACAATCGAGACTTGGGCGGCAGTTTCTCTCGTGAAAAACCCCGCGTCTTGCAGCGCCTTTAGGTTGACTGACGCTGGGTCCCTTTCAAACTGAAGTTTCACCACGAGCGCGATGACATCCACATCGTGAATCGTGGTCTCCGTGTGCTGGACCAGAGCATCAGCTAAAACATCTGCCTTGGACTGAGCCGCCTGTAACACCTCCACCCTTTCCGTAGATAGCCGGGTCAACACGCCAATCCAGACGGCGGCGAGTACGAGCACGCCCACGGCTGGAATCAGGATAACGCTTCGAAACCGGCGTTTTACGGGAGGGTTTGTGGACATGTCGCCAATCGTTCGGTGCGGGCTCTGGCGATTGTACAAGAATGCGCCGAGCTATTCTGGTGAGAAGCGCCCCACCGCAAAGGGGCGTCTTCCGGGCACAGGCTAAAGCGCGTCAACGAGGCTCGGGAAAGCCCTTGCGCTGCCGCCATAGGTTGAGGAACGGCCGGATACTGACACTCGCATAAAGCCCTGCGACCGTGTACGGCTCCGCCTTGATAAAAGCGTTCGCCTCCTCGACAGTCTCAAAATCGAGCACAAGCAAGCTACCAACCGGAGTCACCCCGTCTTCCGCCAGCAGCGGCCCCGCGAAGGCGAACTGTTCTGCGAATTTCGCGAGGTATTCGCGGTGTGCTGGGCGTAGCGTCGCTCTCAGGTCTGTGCCTGGCGCGTCGATGTTATAGAAAGAGTAAAGCATCGTTATATGGCCCTCTCTACGTAAATGTTTTTTCCTCGCGTTTCGACCAGACACATCCCGGCAAGCAGACCGACTCCGGATACCGCCGCCAGTAGTGCGATGGAGTAAGTCATCCCTTGCATACCAAACCGGTCTATCAGAGAACCAATCAGCGGCTGCAGGATCGCCGCAGCCATGAACATGCTGGTATTCGTGACTCCGATAGCCATGCCCGCCGAATTTGGATCGTTCACCTCTTTGGCGATGGCCCAGATGAGAGTGTAACTGGTGGAGGCCATACCTTGAATCGCGAATACGACATAGCTCTCGCCAGAGAACGCGTTCATCGGACCCAACATGGGCATCCACGAGACGAGATAAACCGCTCCGAGGATCAGCAGGAGCCCCTTGCGGTTACCCAGCCGATCGGACGCCCGCCCCAAGAAGAGCGCCGTAACCGAATGACAAAGAATCATGACCAGGACATGCATGGACGCCTCGCCCTTGCTCAGACCGATAAATTTGACCAGATACGGTACTGCCCATAGGCTGGTGAATGCGAAGAACGTCCCGCAGATGCCAAATCCCACCCAAAAGCACGGCCACGTACGTGCGTTCGTAACGACATCGCGCAACTGCCGGACCCACGACGGCCGGGAATGCGGAGGAACGCTGGGTTGACCGTCCGGATGCGGCAGTCCAAGGTCGGCGGGCTTGTCCCGCACGAACACCGCGATGAGCGCTCCGGCTACGAGGGTAAGACCGCCGATGCCGCCAATGACGACGCGCCAGCTAACGATCTGCGACATCATCTGTAGCGGCGCAGTCGACAATATTGATCCCAGGTTACCAAAGAGCAGGGTAAGTCCGCTCAGCGTCGCAAACTGCCGGGCTGAAAACCACGACGCGTTCAATCGCAGCAACGCGACAAACGGGACGGCGGCGCCGAGACCAATGAGCCCACGTCCGACGCACGCGACTTCGACCGTGTGAGCGCTCGCGAAGACGAAAGCGCCGAGTGCCGCCGTCACGCAGCCGACCACCAGTATCCGCCGCGGCCCCAAGGTATCGGCAATAACGCCGGTCGGAATCTGCATGGCCATCACGGCAAAGAAGAAAACTGCCGTGATGGATCCGAGTTCCGTGCTGGTGGCGGAAAATGCCTTTTGTAGCTCAATCGATAGTGCTGCAGGTGCAACTCGATGAAAGAACGACACCATGTATGCCACAATCGTGAGCCAGAATGCTGTCCACTGTGCGAGTCGTAGTCTTCGTTGGGCGTTTGCTTCCATAGGAGAGCCTTTCACGCCGCCACCGCAGCCGGTACCGCCGTTGCAATAGCGTGCTCTTTCACGTAGTAGTGGATTTCGAGGAGCATGCAGCCGTTTTCCGACTTGAACGGGCCATGAAACGCGCCAGGGGGGCGGCATGCATATGTGTTCGGACCAAACGGTATCCCGCCTTGCCCATTCGCATCGTTACCAACCGTCAGGTCACCCTGCACGAGGTAGACTTCTTCCCAGTACGCGTGCACAAACGGTGCGGTCGTGTAAATGCCCGCTGCGAAGCGAAGCAGTCGGGTTCTGCAGCCGGTGCTGGTTTCCGGGGAAAGGGAGCCACAAAGAACTTTCTCCTCAATTCCTTGCGGATAGCCCGGGGGCACGCTCCAGCCTTCATTCAGGTCCAGCGAGACAAACTCAAGATGCGGCTTCAGCATTGATGTTCTCCTATTAAAGAACTTTGAGTTGATATTCACAGGCAAGAGTGCGACCCAGTACCGGGTCGTGCAGTTCGACGCGGAAGAACTCGGCTCCAGTCATGGTGCCCTTGACGGGCACGGTGCCTCCGAAAAGGACGCTGCCGTGCTCGAATGGCACCTCCAGCCTTGAGAGCAATTCCCGCGGGTGCAACAACTCGGCTACAGACCCTTCCTGATATAGCCGCTCGATGCCATCCGTTGTGGCGAAGCTGCGCAGGATCAATTGGTCCCAATGATCCTCCACTTCATCGAATCGCCAGCAGTCACCACTCAAGGGCTTTGCGCAGACCTGTTTGGAAAGCGCCACGTCATGTGTCTCGAGCGCCCGGTCAGTGTGGTCTGAGCCGACCGCGACGTACAGTTGGCCGTCTGTGTTAAAAAGGCAAAACTCCGCCTCGCCGCTTGAGCTTGCCCCGATGGCCTCGATGACCGGTTCAGTCGTGAGCAGGGCGCGAGCCACGCGATAAAGCGTCGGAATCTGTTTAGGCGGCGCAACGCCGATCGCCGCGAGTTCATCGATGTGGTGTTGAACGGCCTCCGGATTCCGGCCGGTCCATCCGGCAATGGTGAGAGCCTTCGCGACCAGTTGTATCGTGCGACTACGGTCGCCCTGTTCGGTGAATTTGTGTACGTTCATGGTTTAGATTGTGCGGAGAATGGCGGTGGCCGCGTCGAGCGTTTCTTCTTTCTTGGCAAAACAGAACCGCAGGAGCTTCGACTTCGCATACTGATAGCCGAACCCGGACATCGGCAGCCCGGCAACACCGTGGCACTCGATGAGATGGTTGGCAAACTCCGTATCCGGAAGCTCGGATATCGCCGAATAGTCGAGCATCTGGAAATAGCCGCCGCCGGTTGGCATGAAGCTGAAGCGCGAGCTACCCAATCCCTCAAGAAAGCGATTACGCTTCTGAAGAAAGAGTTGCGGCAAATCGCAATACGCCGCGTCATCCAGTACGGCAGCCATAGCTTGCTGCAGCGGCGTGGGCGCAGCGTACGTGTTGAACTGGAGAACCTTGCGGATTTCGTTAGTCAAGGCGGTCGCAGCGATCGCGTATCCGATTCTCCAGCCGGTAACGTGCATTGTTTTGCCGAGCGAGCCCACCACAACAGTTCTCTCGCGCAGTCGTTCATCCGACATTGCCGTAATGTGCTGTTGTGGGGCAAAGACGATGTTGTGATAGACCTCGTCGCTCAGCACGAGAAGGTTGTACTGGTCAGCGATCCGCGCAAGCCTGTCCACATCGACCGCCGTCCAGCACCGCCCAGTCGGGTTGTGTGGGCTATTCACGACAATCATCCGCGTGTGCGTCGTCACGCTCTTTTCGACTTCATCCCAGTCGATTTCGAACGTCGGAGCCCTGAGCTCCACGCACACCGGAACGCCGCCAGCGAGAAGAATCGTGGGTGCGTACGATTCGAACGCAGGCGATAAGAAAATTACTTCTTCTCCAGCGTGAACGAGACTGCTGATCGCCGCCGAGATGGCCTGCGTCGCTCCAGCAGTGATCGTGATTCGGGTCTCCGCGGAGAACTCGAGTCCGTAGAGGTTTTGAAACATGCGCGCGATGGACTGACGCAATGTTTCAGAGCCTTCAGGAAGGCCGTACTGGTTATGATTGCCCTGGACCGCCTCGGAAAGCGCTTCCAGCAGCCGTTGGTCAGGAGCGAAATCCGGAAACCCCTGCGATAGGTTCACCGCACCGTACTTCTTTGCCGCGCGGGCCATCGTTGCAAAGATGGAACCCTTAATGTGCGGAAGCCTTGAATCAGAGACAATCGACGACACGGTCGCACTCCTTTTATAAGTTCTCAGGCAATCGGTACGAGTACGTCGGCCAAGGCATGCTCCGCAATCAGGCGCCGTCGTACCAGCTCCATCTTTTTCTCCAGCAATTCCATGACGTCTCCGGGAAGACTGCGTCTCACCCGTATGCCGCGGTCCTGTATTGCCCGTAGATTTTTTTCTTCTCGAACGGTCTGTCGCGCCCAGTACCGGAACTGGACTTCCCTTCCGGCCCATTTCAGGGTCCGCTGTCCACGCATCGATAGCGCCCGGAAAGTCACATCCTTGACAATGAGAAAGCACAAAGGCGTGCTGTAGGCGACGGGCAGGTAGTGTCCGAAGTGACTGGCCAGAAGATCCCCCGCAGCTCCGTCTCCCGAGGACAGGACCGCGTCAAATGCTCCCGCTTCGAGCGCGGCGCGTAACCGGGAAAATGGCAAATTAGTTGCGGCACAGCCAATCGACGAGAAGACTTCACGCGACAAAGCGTCGTACGACCTAATACGCAATCCTACGAGGCTCGCTGCGCTATCAATCTCCCGTGAAGACCACATGCCCGTCGGCGGCATGGGCACGGTAGCAAGCAGGCGAAACCCTTCGCGATGCAGACAGTCGTCGAAGATACGTTGAAAACGCTTTGCGTCCTGCTCGGATTCATGTCCCTTCTTACCCCGCGGTATAGCGGCAAGCTCAAACTCTTTTGCATGCTCCAACAAGGACGCGCCGAATACAGTCCCGCCGAGTGCAGTTGCGTCTGTAGCAAAGAGCGACTGGTTTGATTCGAAATGCGATTCGACTCTCAGGTCAGATCCGTCGGCGTCATTCACCAGTTCAGCGAGAACTCCCATTGCTTCGCCGGGCAAGGCCTCCCGGGGGTACTCCGTTGCGAATATCAAGCGCATATCTTTTCCTGAGGGTGTCGGCTCACATTGCTTCGTGTGCTTCGCAGGTTTACCGTTCGCCCCGAAGTTTAGGGACAGGTCCCCAAGAAATCACCGCATCCAATTCCCATTGACAATCAATTGCCGAACTGGCAGAAGACTAGGCAATGATTAGGTGATTCCCCGCCAATCGTGAACGGACCCGCACCCATGGCTCGAACAGGTGATTGGTCATTGTTTCGGAGGTGCTCGCAAACCATGTTCGGTGGCGGGCGATTCACTCTCCGTGTTTCTGTCATCGCGCGTAGCTGCGATGCGAGGCGCCGCCATTCCTGCCCAACTCAACCATTCATCGTCTAACGCCCGCGCCGCCCGCACACCGAAAGCGACGTGCAATGCCTAAGCGAAACAGACCACACTTAACCAGGCTTGCCGTCCGCACGCGGACGGCACAGCGGCAGCGCGTACGCGACGACATAGATGCCGAAGCCCACGATCCAGCAAAGGCCGGCCGCCGTGATCCAGAACAGGAAGAACTGCGGCGCGACGAGCGGTCCGAATACCCGCAGCGCGGAGCCTGCCATGACGAGCGTATAGCTCGCGATATCACGGCCGTCTGCGGTGAGCGGCTTGCCGGTGTGTCCGCGCGCGGTGCGCGTGATCATCGCGATGATCGCGCCGCCGATGGCGCCCGCCGTGAACGCATGCATGGCCAGCGTATGCGGCACGACGCCGAATGCGCTCAGCACGAGCAGCGCGAAGCCGACCGGAATCCACGCATAAGCGAGATGCAGGATCAACAGGATCGGCGGACGACGTACCGCGTACGAACGCCACATGACCAGCCGCGCGACGTGCGCCGCGCACGCAAGCGCCGCGAGCGTGGCAACGACGAACGGGCCCGCTTGCACCGCGTCCGCGAGCAGCGCCAGCAGCGTGAGCGGCGGCACGGCGAGATCGACCGGCCGCCAGCGGCGCGACACGAAACCTGGAATGGCGTTGGCGGTGAACATCGGCACGACGCGTCCGGTGATCACGCTCACGAGCAGCACGATAATGCCCACTGAGGCCATCACGCAGCGCAGCGCGAAATCCACTTCGCCGTGTAGCATGAAGTAATGAAAGAGCGCGTTCAGCAGCCCGAAAAGCAGCAGCACCGGCACGAGAAAATAGTTGCGCCGGTTGCCTGCGCGATGCAGCGTGCGTAGCAGCAACAGCGCGGTGGCCGGCAGGAACAGGCTGTCGATCACGGCCGCGGGCACGGCCGGCCCGCTCCATACCAGCACGCGCGCCACGAGCCATGTAGCGACGAGCAGCGCGAGCGCGAAGCCGCGCGCGGTCGGCATGCCGGTCCACGCACGCACCGCGGTCAGCAGAAAACCCGCGATGATCGCGGCGGCGAAGCCGAACACCATCTCGTGTGCGTGCCATGCGACCGGATCGAGCTTTATCAGGTAGCCGCCGGACAGCGGCACGCCGCGCAGCACCAGCAGCCATAGCGCGAGCGCCACCGCCGCACACGCGGCACCACCCAGATAGAGCGGCCGGAAGCCCAGATTGAAGAGTGCGAAGCGATGCGACGGCTGCCGCCCGGGCGGCGCGACGAAGGTCTGGCCTGGCTCTGAGATTTTCATACGCGTCCCGCGTGATCAGGTTTGCTGCGCGAACGCAGCGTGTCGCACTGCGCGACAACGGGCGGACAAGGTGTCACGCGTCCTGCCGGGACACAGGCCCTCGTCATGCTTCGAGGGTGCCGGACAGGCGCTCAGGATGCCCGCAAACCAGTATGCGACGCACACGCGCGGATTTCATCGCAGGGGCGCGAAAAATCATCGGGATTGTTCTGTCGAGTGGCGGCAGGTAGCTGATTTTGTTCAGGAATATGCATGACGACACGCGTGTGGCAATAGCGCGCACGCCATGCCATGCAGCGGGTTGCTCCATTCCTGCTTCATCGCACGCTTTTTGCATGGAGCCAGGTATATCGCCGTACATGCCGTCCTCGAGGAGATGCGCCATCGTGACCCGTTTGCCTGAAGCACCGCGCCTGACCTGGAAAATCCACGTCGTCGCAGCATTGATATGCGTCTGCGTGGCCATGCCACCTGTCGAGTCGCTCGCGCAGCCCGCCAGTGCGCGAGAGACGATCGCGATCCCGGACTGCACGCTGATCGACGACAACGCCGCCTACAACGACGCCGACGTGACCCGCGTCCAGCAGTTGCGCGTCACGATGATCAGCGGCCAGTTGCGCGATGCGCTGCGTGAACGCGGCCTCTACCGCGTCGCGGACAACGCGCCCGCCGCCGCGCTGATCGCGTCGTTGCAGTCCATGCAGAACCTCAACGCGTGCAACGGATGCGAGCGCGAAGTGGGGCGCCGGCTGAACGCCGGGCGCGTCGGTCTGTGCTGGGTGCAGAAAGTCAGCAACCTGATCCTGAACATCAACCTGCGTATCGAAGACGTGGCGAGCGGCGCGACGGTCTTCCAGCGCTCCGTCGACATACGCGGCAATACCGATCTGTCGTGGCAGCGCGGCGTGAACGCGCTGGTCGATCTGCTGGCGCAGGAGCAGAAGCAGAAGTAGCGGGCCACGCCCGGGATCATGCCGTCCGGCTGTGCCAGGGCCGTGGCCGCGCGGAATTCGGGAAATTCTCCTGCCCCGTCGCATTGCCAGACAAAGGGCGGATGGGCTAACTTGAGGTTCGGGCTTCAAATCAGACAAACCCCGAGGACCGCACGTCAATAGACTGCTGGAGACAATCATGCGTTTCACAAAAACCACGGTACATCTCGCACTTTTATCCGCGTTTGGGGCGATCGCATCGGGCGCCGGCATCGCGCGCGCGGCGACCCCCCTGGCGTACGTGACGAGCGAGACCGCTGGCGTCGGCGTCATCGATCTCGACCAGATGACGCTCTCGAACACGATCTCGCTCGGCGACGACGGTCCACGCGGGCTCAGCCTGACCGCGGACGGCAAGCATCTGCTGGTCGCCAACAAGAAGACCGGCGATCTCGCGGAAATCAACACCGCGACCGGCAAGGTCGAGCGGCGCGCGAAGATCGGCAAGAACCCGGAGTTCGTGCGCGTGCATCGCGGCTTCGCCTACGTGACGTATGAGCCTGGCGAAAGCGGACCGCCGCCTGGCGTGCCGGGCGCCGCAAACGCAGCGGGTGCATCGCGCGGGGGCGAGCAGCACGGACAGGGCGGCAAGGACGACGACGATGCGAACTCGCCGCCCGCCGAAATCGCGATCGTCGATCTGAAGACGCTGAAAGTGGTGCGCTCGGTGAAGAGCGGTCATGAAACGGAAGGCGTCGAGTTTTCGCCGGACGGCAAGCTGCTGCTCGTGACGAACGAAGGTGACGATACCGTTTCGGTGTACCGCGTCGGCAGTGGTACGCCGGTGCGGGAGGTGAAGATGCCCAAGGGCTCGCGGCCACGCGGCATCCGCGCTTCGCCGGATGGCAGGCAGTATGTCGTCACGCTCGAGAACACCAACAAGTTTGTCGTGCTCGACAGCGGAAGCATGAAAATCGTGAAGACGGTCGATACGAAACTCGGCCCTTACGGCGTCGGCTTCGATCCGTCGGGAAAACATCTGCTGGTGGCGGCGGCGCGTGACAAGACGCTGCAGGTGTTCGATGCGAAGACGTACGAGCACATCAGCGACGCGCCCGTGGGTCAACGTTGCTGGCACTTCAGCTTCACGCCGGACGGCTCGAAGCTGCTGCTCGCGTGCGGCCGTTCGAACGCGGTGTACGTGCTGGACGCTTCGAACTATCAGACCGTCAAGCAGATCGGCGATCTGCCGCTCGCGTGGGGCATCGTCACGTATCCGGCCAGTTCAGGTTCGATCGAATCGCATTGAGCGCTCACTGAAATTGAAATGACTGACCTGAAGGCCGCGACATCCTCGCGGCCTTTTACATTCGCCGTTACCGTTCGCTTCAATTCCACGCGTACCGCATTCCAACCCAGAAGCCGCGAGGCGCGCCGAGACCGAGAAACTGCTCGTTGACCGGATTCGCGCCGTCGAACGTGTGATTCGGTCCGTTGAAGAAATTCTCGCCGACGATACCGAACGTCGAATACTTCTTGTTGAGCAGGTTCTTGATGCTGCCGAAAATCTGCAGCTGCTTCGTGACGTTGTACGTCGTATCGAGGTCGATCAGGAAATAGCCGGGAATCTTGCCGTTCACATCCTGGTTGTCCTCGTCGCCGCGCGCGAAGATGCTGCCGCGATACGACAGGTTCGTGCCGATGTTCCACTTCGCGAACGGCGAATAGTCGATGCGCAGCTTGATGGTATTGGCGGGAATGCCGGGAATCTTGTCGCCGGATTTGACGGTGATGTTGCCGTCGGCGTCGGCGCTGGAGTTGCTCACACTGTTCTCCGTCCACGTCGAGCGATACGTTGCATCGACGTAGCTGTAGCTCGCGCTAAAGCCGACAGGGCCGTATTGCGTGCGGCCCGCGAGTTCAAGCCCCTGTCTGCGTGTCTTGCCGACGTTCTGGAAAAAGCCCAGCGTGCTCGCGGCGCCATTGCTGCTGACGAACTGGATGTCGTTGTCGAGCGTCGTGCTGTAGATCGCCGCGCTCCATGACGTCGCGCTGCCGATGCGTCCGCGCGCGCCAACCTCGAAGGTCTTCGAGACGACCGGCTTGAGGTCCGGGTCCGCGATGAAATCGTTTGGCAGCGAGCAGGGCGAGGCCGGATCGGCGCAGGCCAGCTCGATCGCCGTTGGCGAGCGCATGCCCTCGTTATACGTCGCATACGCCGTGAAATACGATGTCGGGTTCCAGTTGATGCCCACCGCCGGATTGAAGCGCGAGAACGTATGGTTGCCGTCGAGCAGCGGCTGGATGCCGCTTTCGTCGCCGATCACGGCTTTCGCCCAGTTGTAGCGTCCGGCGAGCGTCATCGACCACTGCTCGTTGAACGCCAGCGTGTTCTCGAAGTAGACGCCGAACGTCTGGTTGCGCGTCTTCGCGTCGGTCTGCGGCTCGAAACCGCCGATGCCCACGGTCGCACGGGTGTCGGTGAAGAACGCATCCTGCGACTGCTGCGTGAAATGCGAGTTCGCGAAATCGGCGGCGGCGCCCAGCACGAGCTGGTTATCCATGCCCGCCAGCCGGTTCAGCAACGTGAGTTGCAGGCTGGCGCCGTAGCTGTCGGTGATGATCACCGACTGGTCGTTGGTCGCCTGGATCGTGTCGACGTCGCCGTCGTCGTCGATGCTGCCGAAGTCATCGTTGACGTTGCTGCTGATATTCGTGTTGCGATAGTGCCGGTAATAGACGTTGCCGCTCAGTTCGACGTTCGGCGTGAAATAGTGCTCGCCGGACAGCGTCAGGTAGCCGACGCTGTTGTCGTTGGTATCCGGATACGTATACGCCTGGCTGCGGTTGTCGAGGAACGATTTCGGAATGGTCTGCGAGCCGTTGAGCATGTTGTCGGCGCCGCCCATCGACAGCGAAATCGTGTTGTCGGAATCGTGGTAACGCAGCTTGCCGAACGCCTGGCGCAACTGGCTCGAATTGTGGTCGGCCCAGCCGTTGTCGTTCGTGACGTTGGCCGTGAAGTAATAGTCGAGGTTCGAGCCGATCGCGCCGCCCTGTTCGATCTGCGCGATCTTGCGGCCAAACGAGCCGAAGCTGACTTCAGCGTTGCCGCCGGGGTTCGTGTTGCCGTTCCTGGTGGTGACCGCGATGGCGCCGCCGAGCGTGTTCAACCCGAAGCTCGGGTTCGAGCCGGGAATCAGCTGGATCGTATTGATCGCGGCCTGCGGGATCAGATCCCAGTTCACCACGTCGCCGAACGGTTCGTTGATGCGCACGCCGTCGAGAAACACCGACAGCCCCTGCGGTGTTCCCAGCAGCGGCGACGCGGTAAACCCGCGATAGTTGATGTCGGCCTGCGACGGGTTGCCCTGCGCGTCGGAGATGTCGACGCCGGGCAGGTTCGCGGAGAAGTAATCGGCGAGCGTGACCGGGTGCTGCTTTTCGATCTCGCGTCCGCGTACGGTCTGCACGTTCGCCGGTACCCGTTCGAGCGGCGTGCCGACACCGACGAGCGGCGTGGTGCCGATCACGAGGATCGGCGGCAGTTCCTGCACGGCGGCCTGCGTCGCGGAAGACGCGGCCGCGGGCGCTGCCGGACTGCTCGACGCGTCCTGCGCCGCGGCGGCGACGCTCACGCTGGCCAGCGCACTGCCAAAGCACAGACGCAGCGCAGCACGGGGTTTGAACGGATGCGCCCGGGGCAGCTTGTGCGGCATGCTCTTCATCGTCGTCCCCTGTCGACCAGAGTTGGCGCTTTAGCGCCTTACTCTGGTCCCATGCAAGTTGTTGCGGTCGACCAGAGTTGGCGCTTTAGCGCCTTACTCTGGTCCCATGCAAGTTGTTGCGGTCGACCAGAGTTGGCGCTTTAGCGCCTTA